>CAYQXB010000011.1:0-10539 GCA_964421475.1 uncultured Candidatus Saccharibacteria bacterium | reverse complement strand
TTCGGCAACAATTTAAAGTCCTGGAACACCACGCCGATTTTACGTCGAATCAGTGGTATTTTTTTATCACGCAAATGCTCGTAATCAATGCCGCCCACAATAATCTTGCCGCTGGTCGGGCGCTCTTCGCGCGTCAGCAATTTTAAAAACGTCGATTTGCCGGCGCCACTTTGCCCCACAATAATGACAAACTCTTTCGGCTCGACATGTAAATTTATGCGGTCGAGCGCAATGTTGGTTTTGTTGTAAACCTTGGTTACTCTGTCCAAAAGTATCATGCAAAATCTCTGATCATCCCACGTATTATAGCAGTGCTTACGCTTAGCTCAAATTGTGTTCGTGATATGCGTCGATAAATGCATCGAGATCGCCGCCGAGCACCTTGTCCGGGTCGGATGATTCGTGTTTGGTGCGCAAATCTTTGACCTGTTTATATGGGTGCAGAACATACGAGCGAATTTGATTTCCCCATTCTGCAGACTGGTTCGGACCTTTCAGTTCGCTGATTTTTTCTTTGTGCTGTTCCATTTGTAGCTGCGCAAGACGTGAACGCAAAATCGTCATGGCCGTTTCTTTGTTTTGCAATTGCGACCGCTCGTTTTGAATCGCCACTACAATATTGGTTGGAATATGCGTAATACGAACGGCCGAATCAGTAGTATTGACTGATTGACCGCCATGACCGCCGCTGCGATAGACATCAATTTTGAGATCTTTTTCGTCGATTTCTACCGCATCCGGACTGTCGATTTTGGGCATTATTTCGACTTTAGCAAAACTGGTTTGGCGTAAATTATCAGCGTTAAATGGGCTGAGACGCACCAGTCTATGCACACCGTGTTCGCCCTTTAATTTGCCGTACGCCAGCGGCCCGCCTATTTCGATGGTTGCGCTTTTGATGCCCGCTTCCTCACCATTGGACTGTTCGATTGTTTTGACATTCATATCGTGAGTTTCGCTCCATCGGACATACATGCGCAGCAGCATTTCGGCCCAATCCTGCGCGTCGGTGCCGCCGGCGCCGGCGTGGATACTCAAGATAACTGCGCTCCGATCATACGGACCGCTGAAAACGAGCTCTTTCTTCAGGTGCTCAAAGTTTGTTTGAAGCGCTTTGAACTGAGTGTTGATTTCGGCCTGCAAACTCGCATCATCTAGAGCCAGCAATTCCCTGATATCACTGGCTTCTTTTTCGAGTTCGCGCCACGGTTTTATTTGTTCATCGCACCGAGCAATCTGCTTCATGATTGTTTGGGCGGCTTCAGGATTCTGCCAAAAATTTGGCGCCTGGCTCTGTTGTACTAAAGTCTTTTTTTCTGATTCAACATCAGCAATCTTCACTGCTCGCAGTGTTTGATCTATCTCATCTATAAGTTTATTTACCTGATCGAGGTCGGACATTGCTTCTTATTATAGCAACAATAGTAAGAAGCTATCTATCGTCCTTCTTATAATGCCAGCAGCGCAATAACGATAATCAAGGCAATCGTCACCAAAGCAACCCCAACAATAAATGGCAGCTTGTTTTGCGGGTGCGAAACTTGGCTTGGGTCGGACGGCATTGCTGGCGGATTGGCTCCTGGCTGAGGCGGCACAGCGGCAGTCGTTTGCTGTGGATCAAGTGGCGCCGGCATAGGATTGGGTGCAACTGGTGGTTGTGGCGCGATGGTCGGAGGTTGTGGTGGCTGTGGTACCGCTTGTGGAGCAACTGGCTCGATTGGTGGTTGTGGCGGATTCGGATTCTGGTTCAGTGGATTATTGAGTGGATCTTGGGGATTCATATGTAACTCCTTATGCTTTTACTCCAGTTTATAACTGGCTGGCAGTTTTGACAAGCGACCAACCCTATAAAACGTCCGAAAACTTATTTCCAGAGGCTACCAATACGATCGAATGAGTCCTGCGCAAATTTTTTGCCGCAGGTACCAAGCACACCAAAACCTTTGACGTTTTCTTCGAACAAAACCTTGGTAACGGCTGGAATGGAAGCGCGCTCAACTGCTTCGATACGGCGTGGAATTTCGTAATAATCTTCGATAGTATTGTCAAAAAAGTACCGCGTACTATAGCCGTTGGCGGTGCCCGCGACAGTTTGCGCACTACGCTGATGACGACCAAGCGCAAACTGCTTGGCGTTCACCAAATCTTCTTCGCTGATATGCCCCTGTTGCAAGCCGGTAATCTCGCGTTCAATAATCGCAAATAATCGCGGCACGTTTTCGGGACGAACCTGCGCCCCAAACCACCAATTGCTGGCATCACTCCACCGCATATACGAAGAGCTCATGCCGTACACCAAACCTTGTTCGCGGGCGGTTCCAAGAATTCGCGAGTAAAAAGTTTCGGTCAGCATATTATTTGCCAGACTCAGCGCATCGATGTCGGGGTTTTCGAGCCAGCGACGAGCAAAGGTGTCGATGTAAAAATACATATTATCAACTCCAGGCGTATCAATGTATAGCGCTTTGCTCAGACTTTTTGGGTTCTCTTTGGGCATCGCATTGCGGCCGGTGCCCTCGGGGAGTTCAAAGGTCGCCAACACGCCTTCAATAGCTGCTGCGCGCCGCGGTGAAATATCGCCGGCAATCACAAACCGCATATTACTGGTGGTGTGCGTTCCCTGGTAATGCGCCCGTACATCCTCAACGGTGACGTTTTGCATGTGCGTCAGGCGCTCTTGGTCAGTCATGGCAAACAGACCGTATTTTTCGCGCAGCGCCAACCCGAGATGTCGGAAATGGTTGTTAGAACGCGCCGTCAGTTCCTCGCGCACATTGCCGAATTCGGCATCGAATTCTTCATTCAAAAACAGCGGTTTCGTAATCGCCACTGTCAAAAGCCCAAGGATTCGATCCCACTCAAAGTCAGCGCATTCCGCTTCATACGTAATATCATAGACCCCTGTTGAAGCATTGCTGTAGGCGCCGTTTTTTTCGACCTCCGCCTGAAAATCACGCGCAGTTTTATACAATTCGTTGGCGCCAAGCAAAATATGCTCCATAAGATGGGCTGTTTCCCACTTCTTGCGATGCAGCAAATACTCGCCGGCTCGAAAGTTAATTTCAAACGTCATAACACTGGCGTCAGGAATATGAATCAGGAGCCCCCGCGCACCATTAGCCAGTTTGATTTCGCGAACTGTGTGCTTCATTAGGCAAACTTACCGCTTGCGGCCCTTGCTTCGTCCGCTGGCGCGGCGTTTGCGCTCTGCTTTTCGGGATTTAGCCTTTTGTTTCTTCTTGTTTGATACTGGCTTAGCTGTTGTGTCACTAGCCGGAGTAGCCGCTACGCTGCTGAAATCATCTTCTTTGAACTCATCAGCACTCACGATACTATCAGCATTACTGATTGATCGACGAGCCGCACGAGTAAGCTCAGTTTCGGCCGGACGATCCAGATCACCCTCCGCGATTGGACGAGCCGCAAACAGCGTTGTCAGAACTTCGCGGCGCAGGGTTTCTTGCATTGCCTCAAACAAAATCTGTGCTTGGCGGCGATATTCCACCAGCGGATCGCGCTGACCGACACTAATCCAGTGAATGCCCTGGCGCAGATGATCCATGTCTTCAAGGTGTTTCATCCAAAGGTTATCCAGAATTTGCAAATAAATATCGCGTTCAACTTTATGCATAATTTCTTCGGTGAATGCAGCTGCGCGGCTTTCATACAGTTCAATCGCTTTTTGCGAGAGCTCGGCCGGGAATTTGCTCATATCTACGTCGAATAAACTATCCAGAGCTGCTTCGTCGAACGGAAAGATTTGCTGAATATGATGATCAAAATCGTCGTGCGTCACCAGCGGTGAATGTGCCAGCGCCTGCGCTTCGTCCTCGATCATTCTTTTAATACGCGCGCTAATATCAGTCTGTTTTAGGATTTCGCGGCGCATAATATACGTCGCTTTACGGTGACGGTTCATAACGTCGTCGTATTGGACAACATTCTTGCGGCGATCAAAGTTAAAGCCTTCAACCTTCTTTTGGGCGCCCTCAAGACTGCGCGATATAAAACGATTTTCGATCGGCGTATCTTCGTCAGCGCTCATGCGGGTCATAAAGCCGGCGATGCGATCGCCACCGAAGATACGCATCAAATCGTCTTCGCAAGAAACAAAGAATTGACTGGCACCCGGATCACCCTGACGGCCGGTTCGTCCCCTCAGCTGGTTATCAATGCGACGTGATTCGTGGCGTTCACTACCCAAAACAAACAGACCGCCGAGCTCTTTAACGCCGTCAGCCAACACAATATCCGTGCCGCGCCCAGCGATGTTGGTAGCGAGCGTGACCGCTCCTTTTTCGCCAGCTTTTTCAACAATTGCGGCTTCTTTTTCATTGTTCTTTGCGTTCAAGACCTGGTGCGGAATCCCGGCTTTTTTGAGCGCCTTACTAAGCAGCTCGTTCTTTTCGATCGATACGGTACCGATCAGCACCGGCTGGCCTTTCTTGTGCAGCTCGCCTACTTCGCGAATAATTGCGCGGAACTTAGCAGCTTCGTCGCGGTAAATACGATCCGGGCGATCATCTCGAATAATTTTTTTGTTCGGCGGCACCTCAACAACATCAAGTTTGTAGATTTGGTGGAATTCTTCGCTCTCGGTCATGGCCGTGCCGGTCATACCAGCCAGTTTTTCATACAAACGGAAATAATTCTGGAAGCTAATGGTCGCCAGCGTCATTGATTCTTCCTGGACATCGACGCCCTCTTTAGCTTCAATCGCCTGATGCAAGCCTTCGGAGTAACGTCGTCCGCGAAGCAGCCGACCAGTAAATTCGTCGACAATGACTACTTCGCCATCGCTCGCCACCACGTAATCTTTGTCGCGCGTAAACAGCGCCTGCGCCTGAAGCGCCTGTTGCATATGATAAATGAGCCTGATATTTTCGGTGTCGTACAGATTTTTAACACTCAGTGCTTTTTCGACTTTGTCGACACCGGCATCTGTCAGGGCTACTTCGCGGCGCTTTTCGTCTTTTTCGTAATCAGTTCCAGCAATAAGTTTGCGGGCAATTTTTGAAAATTGATCATAGGCGTTAGCACTGGCAGCAGCCGGCGCAGAAATAATCAGCGGCGTGCGAGCCTCGTCGATCAGAATCGAGTCGACTTCGTCAACGATGGCGTAGTGCAGTTCTCGCTGACGCAGTTGGTCTTCTTCGCGCACCATATTATCGCGCAAGTAGTCGAACCCGAACTCATTGTTCGTGCCATAGGTGATATCAGCGGCGTAGGCCTCTTGGCGCGTACACGGTTTTAGGTGACGGAATCGCTCGTCGTTGTGATCTTTATTGGTGAACTTGGCATCATAAATATACGAAGCGTCAGGGATAATAACCGCAACGCTGAGCCCGAGGAAGTTATACAACGGACCGTTCCACCCCGCGTCACGTTGCGCCAAATAATCGTTCACCGTTACAAGATGAGCACCTTTGCCCGTCAAACCGTTCAGGACAAGCGGCAACGTTGCAACCAATGTTTTACCCTCACCGGTTTTCATTTCGGTGACATTACCTTCGTGCAGTACCATGCCGCCAATCAATTGCACATCAAAGTGGCGCTTTTTTAAAATGCGCTCTGAAGCCTCGCGGGTCATTGCAAATGCATCAGGTAAAATTGCGTCTAGGCTTTCTTTTTCGAGGCGCTTTTTGAGCTTTGCCGGCTGCTGCTTCAACTGCGCATCAGTCATTTTGGCGTACTTTGGCGCCAACTTGTTGACATCTTTTGCGCGTCGCGCCAAGCGCTTAACTGTTCGCGCTTGCGGATCACCCAATACTCGTTTCACTAACTTCTTCATAAATCCCCGTAGCTCCTCTAGTCTTTTCGGCTGCGTTATATTGTACCGCAACAACTACATCGAACGCGAACGTAATTTTGCCAACAATCGCTGATGCAACCGGCGGCTGGCATGTTTCTCTTTGTATTTTTTGAGCAGATTTTTGAGCTTGGTCTCGACAATATCCACCGCCGCATACATATTGATAGTTGTTTCTTTGATTGTGATCGTGTCGTGCGGCAAGTGCAGAATCACCTCACAGGTGTATTGTTGTTTGTGGTCAAGCGTTGCTTCTTTGAGTTTTACCTCGGCATGCGCCGATTCACGAGCATGCTTAGGAATATACCGATCGGTTTGTCCTATTTTTTTATGCACGTATTTGCGAAGTTTGTCGCTAACATCGTAGTGCACGCCATTTATTTCCATTTTAGAGATCATATTTGCCCTCCTTGCATGAGCGAACACACTAACATTTAGATTGTTTTCCTTCCGCCCATATACGGCCGGAGTACTTCTGGAATCACAACGTTCCCTTGCTCGTCCTGGAAGTTTTCGATAATTGCCACAAGTGAGCGTGCAAGCGACACAACCGTACCGTTCAAAGTATGAACAGTTTCGATGCTGCCGTTCGATTTGCGAACACGAATATTTAAATTGCGCGCCTGATAATCCGTGCAGTTACTGCAACTCGTTAGCTCACGATAACTGCCATCAACTGGCGACCAGTATTCAAGATCGTATTTTTTAGCCGCCGGGGCGCCCAAATCACCGCTTGCGATGTTAATAATGTGGTACGGAATCCCAATCGCTTGCCAAACTTCTTCTTCAAGTTTGAGTAACTTCTCGTGGATTTCTTCTGATTGTTCCGGCAAACAATACACGTACATTTCGAGCTTGTTAAACTGGTGCACGCGGAATAATCCGCGAGTGTGCTTGCCGTACGTGCCGGCTTCTTTTCGGTAGCACGGGCTGATGCCAGCGTAGAGCAATGGCAGTTTGGCTTCGTCGATGATTTCATCGGCATGATAGCCGGTAAGCGGCATTTCGGCGGTAGCAATCAGCGATAGATCTTCGTCTTCGATGTAGTATTCGTCACTTTGTTCACTGGTGCGCGGTGCAAAACCTGTCCCTGTTACGACACGACTATTCACCATATGCGGTACGGTTATATACGTAAAATTGTTTTTGATTACAAAATCGAGTGCAAACTGCGTTAGTGCGTTTTCAAGAAGCGCCAGATCACCTTTCAAAAAGTAAAACTTCTTGCCAGCTACTTTCGCACCGCGCTCAAAATCAACCCAGTCTTTGGCGGTTGCGAGATCCAAATGGTCTTTGGCACCAGTTTTTTGCTCGCCAAACTTTTTGATTTCGACTGAATCTTCCTCATCACCAATTGGCACATCGTCGGCAGCGATATTTGGAATACCGCGCAGGTCAGCAATGTATTTTTTGTCCAGCTCAGCGAGTTTTTCTTCGAGTCCTGTAAGCTTGGTTTTAATTTCTTTACCGGTCGCAATTTGCTCGTCGGTTGGTTTGCCCTGTTTTAATCCTTCGGCGTGTTTGTTGCGCTCGGCGCGAAGCTCGTCAACTTCTTGTTGGAGTGTACGCCGCTGGGCATCAACCTCTAACAGCTTAGGAATGTCGACCTGATAGCCTTTTTGTTTTGATTTTTCGGCCACCACTTCGGCGTTATCCCGAATAAATTGGATGTCTAACATATAGGCTTTATTATACCGATTTTTTGCGAGTTCGCGAGTTTTGGAGGTGTTTCATGGTAAGTTCGGTGCGCGCTTTGGCGTAGGTGCAGTATTCGCAGGTGCCGCCCATGACAGCTTTGCCGACGGGTGGCATGTCGCCCTCAAGCGTCTTCTTCATTTCGGGGAGTGTTTTTTCAATCCAATCCGCGTTGCCGGTGTAGGGAATAATTTTGGTGCGAAATTCGACTTTGTCGAAGAAACCGTCCAAATCCATACGACCGTTGGCATAGACGAAATAGCCAGTGTCGCTGACTTTAAAGCCGTTTTGCCGCAACAACCACTGATAGACTTCCATTTGGCGTTTGTACATAATTTGCCAGTCGGCGTTAATCGAAACTTCGGTATCTTTTGCGGTTGCTTTGTAATCCACCACCATTAGCTCGCCGTCAGGCTTGACCCAAACATCATCCACCGCGCCAAAAATTAATAAATTGGTTGGCTCGTGTAGCGTTTGCACGCCAATAAAGTTTTCGCGCCATTTGTCTAAATCATCGTGCGAAAACGGCGTGGCGTCCAAGCCGAACTCGACCATCATTGGATGCGGTTCACTTTTGCTGCGATAGGTGTCGAATTCTTTTTTGAATAATTCGTCGATCGCCGAGTTTATGCGAAACGGCGGGCTGCTCGGCCGCTTAATTTTGAGCCGCTCTTCCAGCCAAAAACACCGCCGGCACCACATAAAATTATCAATCCGCGTGCGACTGAGTTTATAGGGCGCTGTTTGCCCCGGCTCGTACGGTTTAGATCTTTGATACCCCATTGATGTTTAGTCAGTATACACGACTTTAGCCGAGTTTTTTGATCGCTGCTAAGATTTCTTTGGCGTTTTTGGCCAAAAAATCCGGGTTTGATTCGCGTAAAATTTGTTCGCCGTTTAGTCCTCGGGTTGTCGCAATGACTTTTATGCCAACTTTGTGTGCCGCATCAATATCCCGAATTTCATCGCCAATATATACGCAGTCGTTCAAAGCGATATGCTGCTTTTTCATGACTTTTTTGATAGCCTGCACCTTACTAAACAAACCCACATTGCCGTAAATACTTGTAAAGTATTGGCGAAGGTTGTGCGCTTCCAGGAATTTTTGAATGTTGGTGGCGCTATTGCTGCTAATAATTAATAGCTCGTAACCTTCGGTGTCGAGCTGCTTGATAATCTGCGGCAACCCTTCGATCGGTTTGACCTCGTGAATATGCTCTTTGAACATTTTGCGCGCCTTAATGAGCAGCCCCGGGATTTTATACAGCGGAATTTTAAAACGTTTTACGATCTGTTTGATAGTGGAATTCCGCAAATCTTCGATTTCGTTTGGATCGACTTTGATACCCAGCATTTTCTCGCCAATAGTTACCACGTGCGGCAAGGTATCAGCCACCGTTCCATCAAAGTCAAATATGATGTACTTCATTTACTTATAGTGTACAACAGATCACGCTAAGGGCGCAGTAAACCGAAGAAGACTTGGCCAATAAGCGCCGTTATTGCGACAAAACTTAGTATTACATAGGTTTTTTCGCTGTACATGTAATCTATCCATCGGCTTTTTTGCTTGGCAGTCAGATAAGCAGTCACGGCAAGAGCGCCAAACGCCGCCGCCATCGTGCCAAAAATCCAATAGACAAATGCCGGCGTGTTAGCATGACCATACACGCTGCTTCCCACGAGATAGCCGCCCACGACCAGCCACGGCAATAACAAACCTTTGAGACCTGTTGCGTAATTGGCAACCGAGGTAATTTTCTCTTCGAGCAGCAGCGCACTAAACGCGGCAACTTCGGTGAGCACAAATAGCATCACGAGACTCGCAAGATCGCTGACGCCACAAATCATTGCAACAGTTACCACCATAAGACCGCCGCCCAACCCAAGCTCCAGCCAGCGAATTTTACTGATACGTTCATTAAGTTCGGCTTCGTAGCGCACCCGGTAAAAGGTTGCTGCGGCAAGACGTGCGCTAATCATGACAACCAACGTTGCGACCAATAGATACACGAGATTAACATCAAACAACGCCCGCGTCGCATTGACGCGAACCAATTCACCACCGCTTGAGGCCAGCGGATCTGGCGTCAGATAAGTAGTTGTGACTGCTATATTTTTTGCATTGGCAAACACAAGCAGCGCAAGACCCTGGATCAAATACAGGACAACAAGCGCCTTGTTCCACGCATTGAGTGTAGCCGCTGGAGCTGTTTTGGCCTGCAATTTTCGTGGTGCCGCTTTTACGGCTTTTGCCGATGTTTTTGCCTTCGAAGTTTTAGCCGCTACCTTTTTGGTTGCAGTTTTACTGCGTGCTGCGGCCTTCGAAGTTTTCGCTTTCGCGGTTGTTGTTTTCCTACCCTGTTTTTTAGAAGTTGTTTTGCTCATGCCAGCTACTGTACTATTTTTTGTGCCTCAGAGCAATGTAAGTATGACTATAGACCAGGCTGGACAATATCGCACGGATTTTGAGATTGATAGCGCTCGATTGTGCCTTGTGCATCCTGTACAACACCAGACATGTCTTCATGTTCAGTGCTGCCAACGCTACTAATATACGTATCTTTTTTTGAATCTGCATGGATGAAGTAATCATGTATATCGATAGCCCCGTTTTGATCTCGTTCAATCATAACGCTTGCTGGCAGCACACATTCACCAAGTTGCAGATTCAAAACCGGATAATCAGCGTAAACGCCACCGCTTTTAAATTCTGCTCCATCAAAACCATCCGCCTGAATCAGCGCGACTATATGCCCTGTAAGTTTTTGGTCTGTAGCTTGTTTGTCGGCCATGAAGTATCCACCGATAAATCCGGCTGCCACAGTTGCAACTGCGCCCACGCTGAGCAAGCACCAACTCCGCTGCTTATGCTCCGGCACTGTGGCGACTTCGTTGGACGCTTTTATTGTTTCAGCTCCGCTTGGTAACATAGCGCATATTATACTACATTTTATGAATTATTCAATGTTAGCCCGTCAGCGGCCTTGCGGGTCAGAGATTGATAGCATTGCTGGTTCAGAGTCGACATATTT
>CAYQXB010000010.1:6517-10553 GCA_964421475.1 uncultured Candidatus Saccharibacteria bacterium | reverse complement strand
GTTCAGGCACGCCATGAGAAATGAAAAGTACAACGAATATATGGAAACGTGGGTCTGGGAAACGGGTGCATTGAATGGTCACATGCAACCTTTGACGATGACTATGTTGCATGAAGGATTTAGCTTCGGTGATGATGTCTACGCTCCTGCTCGGATTGCAGAAGCCAAGTTCCACGAAATGGAACATCTTGCTCAACAGGAAAAAGAGCAAGGTCGAAAATAAATAGTTAGCTTGTGATGGCGAACTAACCCATATAACTTGCGGTTCTGTTGCTTGTAATGTTTATATCGTTGTTCGAACCGTCGGCTTCGGTCGGGTCTGCTAAGCATAAGGAGTACTCAAAACACCTGAAATGTGGTATTCTTGTCTTATGCCCCATGAATCTTTTAGCGAACAGCCCGAACCCGAAGCGCCGCACACTCCCGACGCTTTAACAGACGCTAACCTCGCCAACGACGTTGCTAGCGCTCCAGAGGATACTGCTGCTACACCCGAGCAAACTCAACCATCTCCTGAGCCTCCCAAAGAAAAAGGCGCCTGGGAAAAGCACAGTGACGGTACCGGACCCTACCCCTGGCACCTGACATAGATATAGACATACGAATCCCTTTCGCCGCAGTTCAGAAAATAGACAAAATATTGCTTTTATGTTATTATCGCCTAAATGAATGCAGAAGTTTTGGAACATGATGCCAGTCAAAAGACTGGTCAAAAAATCCTGATTGACCGGCCGATTTGCGACCTTGTCATTGCTGTCGACGAGCAGCAATTTTCGGCAAGCTATGATCGCGAAACCTACGGCGACAGCGTGTGGGAGCGCAAAAATCCCGACGACACCGATGACATTGTTGCCAATCTTCACGAAGCCACTACAGTGATCAGTGCCAAACCATCCTATTCACTTTTTGGGTTTTCGGTTGAAACACCTTCCCCGGGAATCGTACGCATAACCGGTCCTGCAAACCCCGTGTTAAATGATCGGCGCGCCGAACTTGCGGCAAATACTGGTATTCATACCGGAGTGTTTGTGGACACCGACGACGAATTTGTGGATTTTCTTGATTTTGCCCGGCAACTTTCGGACCGGACTATTCCCATGAGCGTTAGTAGCTCTCGATATACTGCCCACGATAATTTCTTTCATCGACTGGGGTATTCAAAGATGAGCGAGGCAATTTTTGATCGCTACGCCAAGGCCGCTGGCATGGCAGCCGAAGCAAACGATGCAGCCTGGGCTGAAGATATCATCAGTAGTTTTGATCACCTTTCGGGCAGATTGACGTATGATTCTGTGTTTCAAGCCGAAGATTTGGCCGCACATTTAGTACTTTATTACAAAAAATATATGCATCCGCTGGCGGCTGGCGTTTTTGCCGCTCGCGATGCCCGGGCACAAGTCGAAACTGACCAAAATCTCCGCGATCTAGCCGCGGTTCAGCCCGAACATCACGCTGCTGATTGATATCTGCTAGAATACCCCTGATGTCATTTATGAGCTTATCACCAGTTTCGCGACGCTTGCTGCCACTGTATATCGCAGCGCTTTTGCAAAGTATTCCCTTTTGGTACGCCATCGAAAAATTATTCATGACCAGCATTGGTTTTAACACAGCTTCGATTGGTCTAATGGTCGGCATTATGGGCGCCGTGATTATTATTACCGAAACGCCGTCGGGAGTTCTGGCAGACCGCTGGAGCCGCAAAGGCGTGATGATTTTGGGCGTGATTTTCTTGCTACTGAGTGGATTTATCGGCGGTATCAGCCACAATGAATTTATGTATATTGCTTCTACGATGTTGTGGGGCGTGTACTCAGCGTTGTATTCTGGCACCTACGATTCGGTGATTTATGACGTCACGCTCGAAGAAGAAGGCAGCAGCAAAAATTTTGAGCGTCATCTTGGCAAACTCCGAATCGTCGAAGGATCCGGCTTTATAATTGGCGCGCTTGGCGGCGGCTGGATCGCATCGGCACTATCGATGCGCTCCACATTTTTTATTTCGCTGCCCTTTTTGTTGTTGGCGTTTGGCTTCTTGGCTTGGTTCAAAGAACCGTTGCTACATAAAGCAGAAGTTAGTGATCCGGTGTTCAAACATATTCGGCAGACATTCGCCGCAGTGCTTCGGAACAAAATTTTGTTACCCGTAGTTGTGTCGGCGGTTGGTTTTGCAATTCTTATGGATACAATTTTTGAACTCAACCAGTTATGGTTTATCGCGTTGGCGACTCCGGTAGCACTCTACGGCGTGATAGGCGCAACTATTTTTTCGACTTGGACGATTGGCGGATTCCTTGCTCGTTGGCAACGCAAACGAACGCTACTTCTTTTATCCGGCATAAGTATCGTTGTAGGTTTTTTGAGCATGGTGTACATCAGGAATTACTGGGTTATCCTGGCCGCGTTATTTATGCTCGGCGCGCTGCTGGTTGGTTTGAACGTCGTCCTCACGCGAATGCTGCATGACGAATTGCCGTCTAAACTGCGGGCAGGATCTGCGTCAGTAGTGAGTACACTTGGCGGTTGCCTGGTCATTCCCGGATCCTTGCTGTTTACAGGGATTGCTGAAAATCGCGACATTTTCCTGGCAACCTGGTTGCTGGTCGCCATTGCACTCATTGCGACTGCATCATTGTTTTTTACACTTCGAACAACTAAAAATTGAGCGATTCAAAATAAATTCGAAGTTCGAATCCAGCCAGCAGAATGGTGTCGTCCGTCTCTTAATACACTACGGACTAATGTAGGCGCGGGCTTGGTCTTTTGCCTTCATATCATTGATCTGACCATTGATGTCTTTAAAGTTGAACAAAATATGTGCAGCTTGAGCTTTGCTGCCATCTTTGAGGTCAATCAGCTTGAATATCTCCAGACTATACCCGGTATTAACAACGACCGAGTACTCACCCTGCTTGAGTTTAAATAATGCGGCAGTTGCTTCAGGGGTTAAATCACGGTTGTTTTTGTCGATAACAAACCCGAACTCACCGCCATTGTTTTTACTTGACGCGTCGTCGGTATACTTTTTGGCAACCTTCTCAAACTTTTTACCATCCTGAAGCTCCGCATAGGCTTGGTCGGCTTTGGCCTGGGTTTCAGAATCCATAGCGGCAATGACTTTTTGGGTCAAAATCTCTTGGTACAAATATCGTTCAAAATCTGTACTCGACCATCCAAAGTAGTCTTTTAGTACATCTTCAAAAACTTGTTCACCACTCCCAAGTCGATTTTGATCACGAAGCAGTTGGATTTTATCGTCAATTTCTTGGCTGCTGACGGTTATGTTTTTCTCGTCTGCAAGCTGCTTTATGTACGCAAAATCAATAACTTTTTTGAGTGCTTGGCGGCGAAACTCTTCAAGCTGTTGTTTATCTAACTCGTTATTTTGAAAATCAAGCTTCTGCTGGGTCTCGTAGTAATGCGTATAACGGCGCAATTCAAATAGGTAGTTTTCATAGGCAATAAACCGTCCGCCAATACGCGCAACTGGAAACGGAATCACTTGCGTTACTCTGTAAAGAAAGGTCGAGCTGGTCTGCATTTTATACAGCGCAATGGTGCAGTATGTGAAGAACGCAACCAGCGTAATAATAAACAGCGTTGTCGAAATTAACACGATTTTATGCTTCGAATGCTGCAATGGATAGATGTACTTGCGCGCCGATGTCAGCACTTCATCGCGGTGCTCGGCGATTGTCGTGTTTGTAATGTTCGGCACATCTTTAGGAATTTTAACTTCCCGGGCCGCCTTACGTTCTGCTCGCTTAACTTTCAGTTTCTTTATTGCTCGCTTCATTGCCCTGTACTTCCCCCTTTATTCGGCCTGGGTAATAATTAGGTTCTTAGTATCAATACCTTGATCTTTCAGAATCATAGCCAATTTTTTTTGAACCTTTTCTGGATGATGTACATCATGGATCACTAAATCGCCCATATAGGTTTGTACCATTATTGTACCAAATCCCAAGACAGTTGCTTGAAAACCATCAACTTGGTAGTTTAACGATTGGATCTGCGTCAAATTCATATCAACGAC
>CAYQXB010000010.1:0-6507 GCA_964421475.1 uncultured Candidatus Saccharibacteria bacterium | reverse complement strand
TGAATCAATCGCTGATCGGTCACAATGTAAATACTGTAGTACCACGCAATCCAGCCCGGCATAAACACAATAATTGACAGCAGGAACCCTAGGGCAAGCCCGCCATAAAAATACGACATCTCCGGTTTAATAAGCGCCGGGATCGTCCCTAACAAAATTGCAAAACTGGCCAGAATCATTCCTTTTCGCATCACCACTGGATGCTTGCGAAACACATACAAGACCTCTTCGTCATCGTATTGGTCTTTGAATAACTTCTCTGGTTGTTCCGCCTTTGTGGTTTTACCCTTCGTTTTGGCGGATTTTTTTTGTTTGGCAGAATTAGCCATAAGGATATTGTATCACTTCGGTCGCGGGGTCCCCAAAAAGCCTGCTTTGTGGAATAAAGAAGAAAGACTAAAATCAGTTCTGACGTGGTACCCTGGGAGGGACTCGAACCCCCAACCTCTCCCTTAGGACGGGCTTGCTCTATCCAATTGAGCTACCAGGGCGTACCATCAAGTGCTATACTACCAGTAAGCAATAAAAGAATACAAACATGCAAAAAAATAAAATTCATCAGACATACGACGCGATTATAGTTTTGGGCTATAGCTTTGACGAGCATGGGCAGTTGCCGGAGCATTTGATGAAACGGCTGGAGCTCGCTGCTGACCTCTGGAAACAAGGCGCGGCACCGCGAATTATTGTTTGCGGACTCCACTCCGTCCAGTGGGATTGGGCCGATGTTGCGGTTGATGTTCGGGAGTGTGATCTTATGCAGCACGAGTTAATTATGAACGGCGTTCCGAGCACGAATATTATCCGCGAACACTGGAGCCAAGACACACCCGGCAACTTCTACTTCACCAAGACTAAGGTATTAATACCGCACAGCATGCACCGAGTTTTGATTTTATGCGCCACGCATCACCTCAACCGGGTTCGATTCTTATCGAGAAAGATCTTGGGACCTGACTATCACATTGATTATCAAGCTACCTACTCCCCGGCAAGTCGTAACCCCATGGCTATGCACCGCGAAAATCGAATTCTACGCGAACAAAAACACTGGCTGGCGCTCCTAGAAGACGGCGATCATCACTGGTTTCGAACAAATTTTTATACCGACCCGTACTACAAAAAACATCAGGTGGAACCGCACAACCGCAAAATTCCGCAGATGCTCGCTCAGATGGGTGTGTAGCTTATTTTTTCTTAGGCGCAGGCTTGGACTTGGTCTGCGTGTATACGTCGTGGACTGAATCGTATTCAAAAAGCTCGGCTTCAGAAAACCAGTGAGCAATTTCTTTTTCGGCTTCCTCGATATTGCCAGAGGCGTGAATAATATTTGGTACACCAATACCGACTTTATTAGAGTACTCGAAACCCATGTGCGCGTAATCACCGCGAATAGTCCCGGGTGCGGCTTTTTCTGGCTCGGTATCACCGACCATTTTGCGCACCAGTGGCGTAGCTTTAATTCCTTCTAGAACTACAGCAATAACTGGTCCGCCTTGCATCATATCAAGCGTGACATCAAAGGCTTCTTTACCACGTCGCGAAACCATCTGGCTAATTCCTTCGTAGTGATGAAAAAAATGGTCGTAATCTGGCTGAAGCATTTTGGTGCCCACAATTTTGAGACCAGCTCGTTCAAAGCGGCTGAGAATTTCGCCAACGAAACCTCGTTTTACGGCATCTGGTTTTAAAATGATTAACGTTCGTTCCACGTATACTCTCCTGTTTACTTCCGGTTCATTATAACAGATATAAACGGCAATATGAGCTATAATAAACACATGATTATTAGCAAAATCAAAACTGATTTTTTAGAGTATCTTGAAATTGAGCAAAATCGTTCACTCAAGACCATTCGCAACTACGACCATTACTTAACCCGCCTGATTGATTACGCTGGTGATATTGATGTTAAGGAAATCACCCCTGAGCTCATTCGTAAATGGCGCTTATGGCTGAACCGTTTGGGTACTAACACCTCTGATGAATTGGATAAAACAACCCAGAATTATCACTTGATTGCCCTGCGCAGCTTTTTGAAGTATTGCGCCAAACGCGACATCCCAGCGCTGAGCGCAGATAAAATTGAGCTTGCCCGAACCCGCCGCAAAGAAGTAACGTTTTTGAATACGGATGAGTTGAACAGATTATTTACTCAATGCAAAACTGAATCTGTTACAGGACTCCGCGACCGGGCAATTTTAGAACTCCTCTTTTCTTCTGGACTGCGTGTTTCGGAACTGGTTAATCTTAACCGGGATCATATCAACCTAAAGCGCAAAGAGTTTACGGTACGCGGCAAGGGGCAAAAGGATCGCCCCATTTTTATCAGTGATGAGGCCACGAAATGGATTGAAGCCTACCTGCATCGTCGAGACGATACACTCCAACCTCTGTTTATCAATCACAGCGGTAAAAATACTGCCGACACCAGCGGCAATTATAAACGGCTGACCGCCCGGAGCATTCAGCGCATGGTTGCCCGCTATGCTCGCTTAGCTGGCATCACTAAACACGTTAGTCCGCATACACTCAGACACTCGTTTGCGACTGATTTACTGATGAACGGCGCGGATATTCGAAGCGTCCAGGCAATGCTGGGACACAGTAATATTGCTACTACACAGATTTATACTCATGTCACTGACCCTCACTTAAAATCAGTTCATGAACAGTTTCACCGCAAGAAAGACTAAATCCTAGCTAGTACGGTTTGGCAGCATCCGGCAGCCGGCACGATTCGTCGTCTTCGGCTTTGTTGTTGGGTTCCCCACCGCTCAGCTGATTGCCTGCATCGTAAAAAAAGTTTGGTATTGGATTAACTTCGACTCCAGATCCAGCAATCCGAATACGTTTACAAATGGTGTTGGCTGATTCAATGGCAAATTCCGGGAAGTAATAGCTTGTCGAGCCCAGTGGTACCCGAACTCGGACACGTCGCAAAACGTCAGCTGCCTTGCCAGTCGAATCGATAATGGCCTGCGCACCATCGATAGGCAATGAATCGTCATGTTCGTCAAGGGCGGTAATCGTAACAGCGACTGGTCGATACACTGCTTTTAGCCGGACAAAAAAGTCCCGGTGACCAACACCAGTGATATCGGTATTGCAATACCGTGGAGAATCCGGCTGGGACGATGGATTATTCCCGACGTTACATTCGCCCGAGCCAAACACTCCTTCGCGGTTCAACGCTCCTCCCGTACGAAATGCCACACTCCCAGCGTTTCCCGCTGTGTTGTTTTCTTTGGGATACAGAAAAACTGTTTGTGAATTATTCAGCAAACTATCGGTCGATGTGACGGCACTTGCCGGAATAACTGTAGTGCGTAGCACGCCTGTTTTGGTCGGAAATTTTGCTGTCTGCATATGCCCACTGTTGCCAGTCAGGAACGCACTGACGAGATTGCCCTTTATCGCCTTATCTTGTGGCAAATAAAATGCACTGTTTTCGTCGGCGAAAGAATCCTCGGTGTCCGCCGGATCAACCACGGTATCTTCCCAGCTAATCCTTAGTTTTTGCACAGGATCGCGACCACTCGGCGTTCGAATTCGCACAACGGTTGAGCTGTCCTGGCTAATAGTATCGTATTCCAAACTTTCGGTCTGTGGAGTAACCAACACGCAAGTGTACTCAACACCAGTTGAAGCATCAAGCTGACGCTGCGAAATCGGGGCAATTCTATCTTGGGCAGCGGAATCGCAAGTGTCGATATTGCTGGTGATTGTTCCGTCTTTAAGCGCAGTCACTGCGTCGTTAATACCGGTTTCAGCCGCGTAAAACGCTTGCGAGCTCAGTTGACGATCCAGTGCCTGGCGTTGTTCGCGGCGTGTCAAGAATGCAAAACTTACCGCCACCAACGTCATAATACTCATGATGACAAGTGCCACGACGATTGACACTAAGCCGGATTGATTTTTGTATATTGCGCTTCTGTGTTGCATGTTTTATTCCTCTGGATTTATTCGTTGACGCGCCTGCGTTGTTAGTGTTGAAACCGCACACCACTGCGCACCCTGAACTGCACCGCGGCAATTTGTGGGGTTGTTGGCATCTGGCAGCAGCAGGTCGTCATCACCATAAATTATACTCACAGTTATTGGGGTCGGGTTAGCTACCGGGTCAACATCCAACGTGCCAAGTCGCATAAATCGGCCCAGAAGCTCGTGACCACCCGGCGATGGTTCTGGCTCACCAAGATCCGGAAGATTAACACCGCAAGCATTTGGATTGGTCACCGTGTCTTGCCACAACGCGTGCCGCAACCGATGCTTATTGACATCATTCTGGTGGTCAACTTGTGCGTTGATCGAATAAGTGTAGCGCGTGGTTCCAACGCACAATGCCTGAATCGTTACCTGCCCGCTCGTCACACCATTTACCGAAATATCCACTGGCGCGGGCCTCACAATCTTGGCATCGTTAAACTGAATTGCCCGCGAAATGTCCTCGATCGTGCGCCGTGCAATCTCCTGTGTTTTGCTGGTTACCACACCTTTGTAGTACATTCGCCCAATCTGAACGACCGCCGTTGTAGCGCCAAGCAAAATCACCGAGAAAGCCATAGTGGCAATCATCAGTTCAATGAGTGTAAAACCACGCTGCTGATTTTTATGTGCCTGATGTTTATGCGTCCAGTAAAGGATTTTCATGATCAATCTTCCTCCGTCAGTCGGTAACGCAAAATTACCTCTTGCCGGCCAATATCGCCAATGCCATCCCAACGCACATACACTGCATAGTTGCCGCGCTCATCAACAATACTGGGTTCTACCGCAATATGATACAAACCGCGCACACATTCCTGCGGATATCGGGTAAAATCATCGTTGGCAATTGGTTGCGTCACGGTGTCCGGCGACGGGAAAGCATACGGAGCTGCACGTTTTGACAAATCTAAGCAGAACACATTGCGGGCTCCGTACTGCACCACTCCCGGCGTGCCGGCCGCGACGGCAGTTTTGATGCTTTCAATCTGTCCTTCGGCCAATTTGAGTGCTTCGCCGCGTTCCTGGCTCGCGCGCATACCTTTGAGGCTCCGGCTGGCAATTGCGTATGATCCGGCCAAAACTAACCCGAGCACAGCGGTAACAATTAAAACTTCGACAATCGTATCACCAGCCTGATTTAATTTTTTAACCCACATTGCAGCCACTCCCTGCTGGTGGATTGGCGCGAGCATCCACGATAACCTCTGTTGTTAGCTCACGGCCCTTGCCACCAATAACAATAGCGCCGACCCGGCTGCTGGTGTTGATTGTTCCACCATGATCAAAACATATTACGATTTGTTTGGGATTGCGATTTGCTTCGGTGAGCGCCCGAATACTGTCAAAGGTCTTTTCTTTATCGTCACCCAGTTTTGATGTCGAAACACCCACGATTGTTACACCGCTGTTTCCTGATGCTGCACTGCCCCCACGCAGACTGTATAAAAATCCGACCGAAGCGATTTCTCTTGATGTGTTGTCCTGAAGGACTTCGTACATCCGGTTAATCCGCAACGCACCTGGTGTGGATCGATACTCGGTAATATCAGGGCTGGTTGTGTTGCGTAAACTGGTGAAAATGGGTGTGGGAATTGTCTGTTGGAGCGTGCTCGGCGTTACGCCTCCGGTGGTTGTGCGGCGACCAACAACCGTGTGAACTGCGTACTCAGTACACTCGGTTACCGTACCGCCACTACAGTTGGTGCCGTTGCTTGGCCCAAACTGGACTACCTTGCCCATGAACACACAGTTTTCGTTGGTACCTTGAGTCGTTGATCCGCCGCTCGAAACAGTCAGTGTGTTTGCAGCTACGGCCGTACAGGTAAACCCGCCGCGATCATAAAAATAGCCGCTTTCCACATCACTCAATGCTGCCCGGATTTGTGAATCCATTTCGCGAAGCCCCTGGTTAAATTGTGTCCGAGTTTGTTGACCAGCCAAAAAGCCAAGTGCCGCAACTAAAAGTGCCCCTGTAATTACCAGGAAAATCATAGTTTCAACAATGGTGTAGCCAGACGACAATCGGTGCCTGTTGGTACCCTCGCCGGTGCCTCGTTTCATGAGTTTTAGTATAGCATAAGCAGAACGGCGATACGTAAGTTGTAGTCTGTAATCTGTATTCTGTAGTCAGTAGTCTCGGCCAGTAATCAGTATTCTGTAATCTGTTAGGTGTGTCCGCTTGAGCGGACTATTAAAAGCGATAGCTACAACTAACTGACTACAGAATACAGATTACTGATTACTTTTTTCTAAGTGCCAAAAATCAGTGCTTCGTACCACGTCGTGATTTGTGCGCCAAACAGATAGACGATCATTGTAGCAATGATCAAAAACGGACCAAACGGAATCTTCGTGCTACGCGTGGCTTTGCGTTTTATGAGGAGCGGAATTGATATCAAGCTGCCCATCAACGAAGCGATAAACAACATCAACGTCGCCTGGAGCGGATTGCCCATCAAAAGCCCCAGTCCAACAGCAAGTTTGACATCGCCGCCACCGATCCATTTTCCATCGGAC
>CAYQXB010000009.1:5355-11139 GCA_964421475.1 uncultured Candidatus Saccharibacteria bacterium | reverse complement strand
GGTCGCAAACGACACATGGGATTCCGCCCATCAGTTCGTGGAGTTGTTATGAACGCTGCTGATCACCCACACGGTGGTGGTGACGGTGGACGACACGGTGTCGGTGGTGGTAAGAACCACGGTACAGCGCCGAAGACACCTTGGGGCCAGAAAACTCTGGGCTTCAAGACTCGTCGCCGCAAATCATCCAACAAGTTTATTCTAAAATCCCGACACGAAACCAAGAGGAGAAAATAATGATTGAAGTTGCTGCCAATTTGACAGAGTATCCATGGATGAACGGCTTCTATTCTGTTGTTGACGGTACAACTGAAATGCAAGCCGGAGAACTTGTCAGTAAACCTGACATCCTGCAAAGTGTTGGTGTTTTTGCTTGTAAGGACGGCCTTTGCGGAGATGTTTGTTCGCATAGCTACGATCGAGTTGGCAGAATGCATGACTTGAAAAGTAGCGAACAATACGACTTCGTGGATGGTGCTCGAGCAGCGCTTAATGTATTGACTGCCACAACTGTAATTCCAGAACAAAGGGAGACACGATATGTCTAGAAGTTTGAAAAAAGGACCATTTGTAGATCCAAAGTTGGCTAAAAAAGTTGCCGCGCTGGCGAATGATGACCGCACAATCATCAAAACCTGGGCGCGTGCTTGCACCATTGCACCAGACTTTGTGGGCAAGACAATTGCAGTGCATAACGGCAAAGTTCATGTTCCGGTGTTTATTACTGAGAACATGGTTGGCCATAAGCTTGGTGAGTTTTCGCCAACTCGTAAGTTCCGTTCGCACGGTGGAAAGTTGGCAAAAGGTTAAGATGATGTTTCGTTTCACCCCACATCAGCAACTAGCAACTAGCAATCAGGAAATAGCAACTTCTTCGCTACTTCCTACTTCCTACTTCCTAGTTTCTGCAATCGACCAAAGGGAGAGCGCGTGATGGCTGTTCAATCAATCGCCAAAGGTGTCAAGATCGCTCCGCGCAAAGTCAGCGTTGTAGCTGCACTTGTTCGTGGTCGCACCGTCGCTGATGCCTTGACTATTCTGTCACACACCCCGCGTCGTTCTTCAACTGCGGTTAGCAAGGCTATTACCAGCGCAAAAGCAAATGCCGAGTATAATCATAATTACAAAGGCGACACACTCGTTATTACCGAAATCAGTGTCACTCCTGGGCCACGCCTCAAGCGACACAAACCTGCTGCTCATGGTCGGGCATTGCCGTTCCAAAAGAAGAGCTCGCACATCCGAGTTGTCGTTGACGGCGAACAACGCCAAGCTAAAAAACCAAGTAAGACTGTAAGCGCTGAAAATGCCGAAGCCAAAGCAAAGAAAGGGACCAAGTAATGGGTCAAAAAGTTAATCCAATTTCAATGCGTTTGCAAGTCAACAAAGACTGGCGCAGCAAGTGGTTCGTCAACAAGCGCGAATACGCCAAATATCTTGAAGAAGATTTGCGAGTTCGCAAGTTGATTGAAACCAAACTTGGTTCGCGCGCGGCTATTAACAAAGTTGATATTGAACGCTCACCAAACCTCGTCACTGTTACAATTGCCACCGCGAAAGCCGGTGTGGTTATTGGTCGCGGTGGTTCTGGCGTGCAAGAACTGAAAGATGGCATCGAGAAAATCTACAAACGACCAGTTCGTGTCAACATCGAAGAAGTCAAAAAGCCGGAGCTCTACGCTAAATTAGTTGCCGAAAACATTGCCTACCAGCTTGAAAAACGCGTCTCATTCCGCCGAGCAATCAAGTCATCTGCCGCTAACACCATGCGTGCTGGTGCCAAAGGTGTGCGCATTCAAGTTGCCGGCCGATTGAACGGCTCGGATATGGCTCGTCGCGAAAAAGAAGTACAAGGCTCTGTGCCATTGCACACGATTCGCGCCGACATTGATTACGCACAAGTTCCTGCCAAAACTAATGCTGGCATCATCGGTATCAAAGTGTGGATCTACAAAGGCGAAACGCAATGATAGCTCACGAAGTTTACCATCAGCAGTATTCAGTATTCAGTCGTCTGTATTCCGTAGCTAACGGATTCCTGATCCCTGATTACAGACTACTTCAATCGGAGGTTGCGTAATGTTAATGCCTAAACGAACAAAACACCGCAAGGTGCGAGTCGGTCGTATGGGTGGCGTGGCAACACGCGGTAATAAGATCGCTTTTGGATCGTACGCTTTGCAGTCACAAGGCATGGAGCGCATCACCGCGCGACAGATCGAAGCCGCACGTCAAGCGATGACTCGCTACATCAAGCGTGGTGGTAAAATCTGGATCCGTATTTTTCCGCACACGCCAGTTACTCGTAAGGCCGTTGGAACCAAAATGGGTTCTGGCAAAGGCAACCCGGAATTTTTCGTGGCTAAAGTCCGCCCCGGAACTATCTTGTTTGAAATGCAAGGTGTTGATGAAGCAACTGCGCGCGAAGCCATGCGCCTGGCTGCACACAAATTGCCGATCAAAACCAAGTTTTTGGTTCGTGAAGGTGGAGGTGAATAGTCATGAATCTCATTAAAACCACTATGTACAGCCAAGATCGCGATAGCATTTACGCCGAAGAGATAATCCTTAAAATGTCAGGGAGGTTCTAACGGGATGAAAGTTGCTGATATCCGAAAACTATCAACCGCAGAGTTGACCAAGCAAAGCACGCAGCTCCGCGAAGAGATCGCTGAAATGCGCCGTGCCGTATCTCTTGGTGAACAAAACAACGTTCGGGTGATTCGCCACAAACGCAAAGATCTGGCCCGCGTACTAACTGTTCTTTCTGAACAACTATCAAAGGAGACCGCATAATGGCAAAAACATTGATTGGCATGGTTGTGTCTGACAAGGCCGACAAAAGTATTGTCGTAAAAGTGGTCACTCACCGCCGACACCCACTGTATAAGAAGCAGTACATTGACTCAAAGAAGTTTATGGCGCACGACGAAAAGAACGAAGCCCAGACTGGCGACAAGGTTTCGATTGAAGAAACTCGCCCACTAAGTGCTCGCAAGCGTTACGTCCTGAAGACGATCATCGAAAAACCAGCCATTCGTGGTGGTGTTGCTGGCGACGTCGAAGTTGTTGCTGCTAAAGAAAAGAAAGCTAATGACAAAAAAGTAGCCAGCGAAACTGTTGCTGAACAGGAGCCAACCGATGAATAACAGATTACAGCAGCCGGAGGTTGCCCAATGATCCAACAAGAATCACGACTAGTCGTTTGCGACAATAGTGGCGCCAAAGAGATTTTGTGCATCCGTGTTCTTGGTGGCACCCGCCGCCGATACGCTCGCGTTGGTGACGTTATTGTGGCAACGGTTAAGAACGCCAGCCCAAGCGGTAACGTTAAAAAGAAATCTGTCATCCGCGCGGTTGTTGTCCGCACCGCGTACCCGATTCATCGCAAAGACGGTTCAAGCATTAAGTTTGATGATAACGCGGCGGTCATTATTGGCGACGACAAACTACCTAAAGCAACTCGTATTTTTGGTCCTGTTCCACGCGAACTGCGCGAAAAAGGCTACGCCAAAATTATCAGCCTAGCTCCGGAGGTGCTCTAATATGAGGAAACCCCAAACGAAAACTATCTATAAAATCAGATTGAACAAAGGCGACACTGTTATGGTTCGCGCTGGTAAATACAAAGGTCAGACCGGCACCATCACTGCCGTACATCCGGCAGAAAACACCGTAACTGTTGAAGGCATTAACATCGTCAAAAAGCATATGAAACCATCAAAGCAGCACCCGCAAGGTGGCATCATCGAAATCACCAAACCAATTGCGGTTTCGAAAGTTGGTTTGTATGACGCGACTGCTAAAAAGGCAGTTAAGATCGGTTACAAAGTTGATGCAAAAGGTGTTAAAACCCGAATCAACAAGCGCACAAACAAGGAGGTCAAGTAATGGCTACTAAAACCGCTACTACCAACGCACCTCGTTTGAAACAACTCTACCGCGACCAATACGCTGCTGAACTCCAAAAAGAGCTAGGACTCAAAAACATCAACGATGTACCAAAGCTTGAAAAAGTTGTGGTTAATACGGGTCTTGGTAAAGGCAAAGACGATAAACGTTTGATTGAAGTTGCAACGGTCACACTCACTAAAATCACTGGTCAAAAGCCAATCATGACAACTGCTAAAAAATCTATCGCCAGCTTTAAGCTTCGCGAGGGCAACAAAATTGGCATGAAGGTTACGCTTCGTGATAAGCAAATGTACGAATTCATGGACCGCGTCATCAATATTGTATTGCCACGTGTTCGAGACTTTCACGGCGTGAGCAACAAGGCTTTTGATGGCCAAGGCAACTTTAGCCTCGGGCTGAACGATCAAACTGTATTCCCAGAAATCAATTTCGACGATGCGCCCGTAACTCATGGTTTGCAAATTGTCTGTGTCATTAAGGCGAAAGAACCGGCGCACGCCAAAGCGCTTCTAGAGAAGCTTGGAATGCCGTTCGAAAAGTTACAAAGTAAGGAGACAAAGTAAATGGCTAAGAAATCAATCCTGGCTCGGGACAAAAAGCGCCAGCGGATGATCAAGCAGTACGCTGCCAAGCGCGCTGAGTTGAAGGCTGTTGGTGATTTCGAGGGATTGCACAAATTGCCACGAAACTCGTCGCCGACTCGCTGGAAGAATCGCTGCGTGGAAACAGGTCGCCCACGTAGTTATATGCGGACATTCGGATTATCCCGAATTAGTTTCCGCGAACACGCAAGCAAGGGCGAGATCCCTGGCGTAACGAAAGCAAGTTGGTAAATATGATGATTCGTTTTACTCACCACCACCAGTATTCAGTAGTCAGTAGTCTGTATTCTGTAGCTAACGGATTCCTGATTCCTGATTACAGACTACTTCAATCGGAGGTTTCATAATGTCTACAACATCTACAGATCCAATCGCAGACATGCTTACTCGCATTCGCAACGCGGCCAATGTACGCAAGAACACCGTTGTTCTGCCGCATTCAAAAGTAAAAGAATCCATCGCTCAGCTGCTTGCTAGCAATAAGTTCATCGATAGTGTCGAAGTTATCGATGGCGAAGTTGGCAAACTGCTCAAACTGACTATTTACGGCGAGGGCGAAAACGCGCGCATCACTGAAATTAAACGAATGAGCACCCCAGGCCGCCGCTGGTACGTTGGTTCTGCTGACATTCCAGTGGTTAAGCGTGGTCGTGGTATCGTTGTTGTCTCAACCTCAAAAGGTTTGATGACCGATAAACAAGCCCGAGCACAAAGCCTCGGTGGCGAATTAATCTGTAAAGTTTATTAGGAAGATAGTAAGGAAATAATATGAGTCGAATAGGAAAACTGCCGGTCAAAGTACCATCTGGTGTGACAATCACTGTCGACAACTCTCAAGAAGGACGTGAAATCAAAGTCACTGGTCCTAAGGGCGAGTTGACGCAGTTCACAATGCCTGGCGTCACAGTAAAAGTAGAAGGCGACGAAGTACTCGTTACTCGCGATAATGATGAGCCAAAGAACCGTTCAAAGCATGGTTTAATGCGTTCGCTTATCAACAACATGGTTGTTGGTGTGACCGAGGGCTTCAGCAAGAAACTGGAAATTCACGGTGTCGGATTCCGCGTTGCGTTAGCCGGTACGGATCTCAAGATGAATCTTGGGTTTTCGCACGAAGTTATCTATAAAGTGCCGCAAGGCGTTACCGCGGCGGTGGAGCAAAACACCATCACCATCACCGGCATGAGCAAACAGCAAGTTGGCCAGGTGGCCGCTGAAATCCGCGAACTAAAAAAGCCTGAACCTTACAAGGGTAAAGGTATTCGTT
>CAYQXB010000009.1:0-5345 GCA_964421475.1 uncultured Candidatus Saccharibacteria bacterium | reverse complement strand
GTTACAGCGGTGAGCACATCATCCGTAAGAGCGGTAAGTCAGGAAAGGATAAATAATCATGGAACGATTAGTATCAAAAAGCAATCGTAGCGCTATGCGCAAAGTTCGTGTGCGAAAAGCCCTGGTTACTTCTCCGGAACGATTCCGTTTGAGCGTAAACATTAGCTCGCGCCACGCCATTGCTCAGATTATTGACGATAGCAAACACGTGACGGTTGCCTACGCCACGAGCGTTGGCGCCAAAGCAGCCACCGGAACCCTAACCGAGAAAGCTGCTTGGGTTGGCGCACAAATTGCTGCACAAGCAAAGACGAAAAAAGTAAAACGCGTTGCATTTGACCGAGGTGCTCATTTGTACCATGGTCGCGTAAAAGCGCTTGCCGATGCAGCCCGCGAGAACGGATTGGAGTTCTAATATGCCCGAAAATACGACGAATTCTACACAAACACAGCAAAGTCGTTCGGCAAACGCTCCTCGCCGCAATGCGAATTCACGTTTTCCAGACGAAGAAAAACAATTTGATGAACGTATGGTTAATATTGACCGTGTCGCTCGCGTGGTCAAAGGTGGCCGTCGCTTCCGATTCCGTGCGCTAATGGTTATTGGTGACCACAAAGGCAAAGTCGGTGTTGGTGTTGCCAAAGGTGCCGATGTGACCACTGCTATTCAAAAAGCAACTGATGTTGCCAAGAAAAACATGGTGACAATTTCACTCTACAAAACAACTGTTCCGCACGAGTCTGAAGCAAAAGTTTCTGGCGCTCGGATTTTAGTCAAACCTGCAAGTGAAGGTACCGGATTGATTGCCGGCGGTGTCGTGCGAGTTGTGCTCGAAGTCGCTGGTGTTAAAAACGCCCTTTCCAAGTCACTAGGTTCAAGTAACAAGATTAACGTTGCCTACGCAACCGTTGCTGCCTTGTCTGAAATGAAACCAAGCAAAGACTGGATCACAACCGAATCAAAGAAAGCTCCTGCTAAGAAAGCGGAGAAGAAATAATGAATCCCGCTAGAAATGCACACATTGTTTCCCAGGGATTTTTATATGCCGATTACTCTAATGGAAAGGATTTCTAACCGGATGAAGTACAACGAACTAAATATCCCAGCGAACCGCGGTAAAAACCGTGTTGGTCGTGGTATTGCAGCCGGACAGGGTAAAACTGCCGGTCGTGGTACAAAAGGTCAGAACGCCCGCAAGAGCGGCGGTGTTCGTCCAGGTTTTGAAGGTGGTCAAAACCCACTGATGCAGCGTTTGCCAAAAATGCGCGGGTTTACATCTCATCGTCCAAAAACCGAAACGATCTACACTGGTCAACTTAATGATTTTAGTGGCACCGTTGACTCGCACAAATTATTTGAGGCTGGTTTAATCACTAATCCATACAACAAAGTAAAAGTTGTGGTGAATGGTGAGCTCACTAAAAAAGTTACCGTTAGTTTGCAGGGTGCTTCAAAAGATGCCGTTGCAATGATTAACAAGGCTGGCGGTGAATTTAAACAAGTTATTCGTACGCAGCAGGTCAAAGCTGAAAAGGTTGGAAAAAAGACCGCCAAGACCGCTAAAGCCGCTGCTAAGAAATAACAACACCCAGCAAGAACCACCTATTGTATACTAGGTGAGATACACGAGACAATTGAGTAAGGGGAAGAGGTAACAGTACTATGGGTTGGAAGACTATCTGGCAGTCACTCAAAAACAACGATATGCGCAAACGCGTACTCGCTGTTATTGGTATGCTGGTAATCTTTCGGATTCTGGCACATATTCCGATTCCGCTGTCTGATGGTGCGACGCTCAAGCAAGTGCTCGAATCGTTGTTCACTTCTGCCGATACGCCACAGTTATTGAGCTTCTTTGATGTTTTGTCCGGCGGCGCGTTGGCGAATTTCTCAATTATGCTGGTCGGTCTGAGTCCGTACATTAACGCCTCGATTATTATGCAGTTGCTTACTCGGGCGATTCCGAAGCTTGAGACGCTCAACAAAGAAGGCGAATATGGGCGCAAAAAGATCAATCAGTACACTCGTATGATTGCGTTGCCACTGGCGATTATTCAATCAGTTGGAATGATTTTTATTGTTCGTCAAACAGCTATGCAGCTTGGTGGAATGGGTGATATTACGGCAGGCGCCGACATTGGTCAGTGGGTACTGATGGTTACTGCGCTCACCGGCGGTGCAATGCTCTTGATGTGGCTCGGTGAATTAATTACCGAGGAAGGAATCGGTAACGGTATTTCACTGGTTATTACCGTGGGAATTCTCAGCCAGCTGCCGCAGACGGTTCTTGGTATCATTAACGGTGTTTTCGTTGACGGCGAATCATGGACCATTCTTGGGCAAACACTGCCGATTAGTCGCGAAGGAACAATGGTTGCGTTAGGGGCGGTGATCTTTGTGCTCATACTTACGATTCTCGTTGTAAAGCTGAACGAAGCCGCGCGCAATCTGACGATTCACTACGCGAAACGTGTACAGGGCAACCGTGCCTATGGCGGTGTGACAACCAAAATGCCCATTAAACTTATCACTGCTGGCGTTATCCCAATTATCTTTGCTCAGGTTTTCTTGAGCGTGCCGTTGTTTGTGGGCCAATTACTGAGCTCATCAGCAAATGCTCGTTGGGCGGAGCTAAGCCAAAATCTGGTACTTTGGTTCCAGCCGCCAAGCGCCGAGACGCTCGCGCTTGGCGGCTGGCATGTGTGGATTTATCCGCTGGCAATATTCACACTGGTGTTTATTTTTACCTTCTTTTACACCAGCGTCACGTTTAACACCACCGAAATCGCCGACAACCTGCAAAAGCAAGGCGGGTTTATTGAAGGGGTACGAACCGGCGTTCAAACTGAGAAGTTTCTGAGCACGACAGTTAACCGGCTGACACTGTTTGGGGCAATTAGTCTGGGTGCGCTTGCAGCCTCGCCATATATTATCCAGATTATCGGTGCCATGAATGGGCTTAATGTAGGGGTAAACCTTGATGGAACCGGTATGCTGATCCTCGTCGCGGTGGCGCTCGAGACGCTTCGTCAGATTGAATCACGCGCCTTGATGGTTACCTATGACCAATATGACCAGCCGGACTTCTTCTATGAGACCTCAACCGAAGAAGGCATTCAAGCCAAAAAGCGTAGCCTCAACCTGTTGCGCAGGAAAAACAAAAAATAACCCTTTACAACAGAGGAAGGCTTTGCTACACTTAATCTCTAGTTATATTTATGGCTAAAAAAGAAGTAATCGAGCTAAACGGGACAATCATTGAGACCCTTCCAGGAACTCAGTTTCGTGTCGAACTCGAAAATGGCCATCAAATCATAGCTCACGTCGCCGGTAAGATGCGGAAACATTTTATCCGAATCGTGCCCGGGGACAGCGTTACGGTTGAGTTGACGCCTTATGATCTTTCAAAGGGCAGAATCACCTATCGCAAGTCCTGAACATTTACAGAGCAGCACATCTCGCGCCGGAATTCTGCGGCTCCGATGCTTGCCGTATTATCTATACGGCTGCGCTTCGGTGCCAGGGTTCCAACGCAAGCTGCACTACTCTGAAAAAGTCAGGCGCAATATAAAGTAAGCAGTGTGTCAATCGACCGAAGAAAGGGAGATGATCCGCATGAAAGTGCGTGCCTCAGTCAAAAAAATCAGTCCAGATGATAAGATCGTCCGCCGTAAAGGACGAATTTATGTTATCAACAAAATGAAACCTAAGCACAAGCAGAGGCAAGGATGATGATTCGTTTCACTCATCAGTATTCAGTTATCAGTAATCTGTATTCTGTAGTTTGCGGATTACAGGTGACAGATTACAGTCTACAGAAACCGGAGGTTTCATAATGGCTCGTATTTCAGGTGTTACGATTCCTAATGAGAAGCAGATTCACGTTGCGTTGACGTACGTGTATGGTATTGGCCCAAAGACCAGCGAAAGTATTCTAACAGCCGCTAAGATTGACCGCACCATTCGCGTCAAAGACATGACCGATGCTGAAATTCAGAAAATCCAAGATGTTATCAACAATGGCTATGATGTGGAAGGCGATCTTCAACGAGTTGTTGTCGCGAATATCAAACGGCTAAAAGATATCAACTCGTACCGTGGTTTGCGCCACAAGAACTCCTTGCCATCACGTGGCCAACGAACGCGGACAAATGCGCGAACTCGCCGCGGCAAGAAAGTAACGGTCGGTGGTACTAAGAAGAAAGTGGCGGCTAAGACGTAGAGTCGAGGATATTATTATGACAGAAGAAACAACGACTACAGATAATCAAACAACAACAGTAACTGACGCTCCGGCGACAGCTACTACACCAGCACCGGCGACCAAGAAAAAGAAGGTGAAGCGCAGTGTGCCGGCGGGTCAACTGCACATCCAGGCCACGTTTAACAACACGATTATTACCTTTACTGATTCAAAAGGTGGCGCTTTGACCGCTTCAAGTGCTGGCGCGTGCGGATTCCGTGGGTCCAAAAAAGGCACAGCGTACGCTGCTCAAATTGCTGCCGAGCGAGCTGCAACTGCAGCCAAACAATCATATGGTGTGCAAAAAGTTTCAGTATTCGTCAAGGGCGTTGGTCTTGGACGAGAAGCTGCGATTCGAACCATGGCAAGCATGGATATTCAGGTAGAAAGCATTGCTGACGTAACAGGTGTTGCACACGGTGGCGTTCGACCTCGAAAGGCAAGGAGAGTTTAATGATTCGTTTCACTCATCAGTTAACAGTATTCAGTAGTCAGTATTCAGCAACTAACAGATTACAGTCTACAGATTACAGTCTACAGAAACCGGAGGTTTCATAATGGCACGAGACCGATCTAGTATTGTAAAACAGAGTCGGCGCGAAGGTTACGCGCTGCACCCTAAAGCTCACAAGGCTTTGATGCGACGGGCTACACCTCCGGGTCAGCATGGCCGCGATCAATCGCGCGTTAAGCTAAGCCAATACGCAATTCAACTTCGTGAGAAGCAGAAAGTTAAACGTCTGTACGGTTTGCTTGAACGGCAGTTCCGAAAACTAATGACCGAAGCCAGCGCCTCAAAGGAGCAATCGGGTACCGTGCTCTTGCAATATCTTGAACAACGCGCAGACAACGCTGTCTATCGATCAGGCTTTGCGGTGTCACGCCGTGCGGCCCGCCAGCTCGTAACTCACGGTCACTTTATGCTTAACGGCCGACGATTTGATATTCCGTCAGTTCGCCTCAAAGCCGGTGACGTTCTAACCGTTCGTGACCATGCTAAGAACACCGAATACTTCAAGAAGCTTGATGATGTTAGTCCGGCAAGCGAGAATGATTCCGTCAGCTGGCTTAAAGTAGATCGCAAGAAACTGACCATTACTG
>CAYQXB010000008.1:0-11187 GCA_964421475.1 uncultured Candidatus Saccharibacteria bacterium | reverse complement strand
TTTTCTTAGTGTCGTAGTGCCTCACGCATACACCGGTGGAGGAATCTGTGAAAATAATAGCATCACAGAACAAGAAACACGCTTATGACTACTATAGCACCCCCCCCCCCAAAAAAAAAAAAAAAAGAAAAAAAGGGGAAAAAAAAGAAAAAAAGTGGGGGTCTTACTTACTTATTACTTGCGGGCTTGGCGGTTGCGGTTCAGTGCATACGTGTGTGTAATGCCGTGGTTGTCATGCAGCTCTGGCTTGCGCACATCGGGCATTGCCGCCCGCACGGCTGCACGAGCCTTATCTTGATGCCAAGCGGTAAAATCAGGCTCAGAAGTCGGGTCATGGGGAATTTCAGTATCGCGAGTTGTCCCATAGTAGCGAGGAGCGTTACTATCTTGGTAGTTCGGCATAATTTCGCCGTCAATTTCTATGAAGTTTTGCGACATGAGCCAATTATACCACGTTTATGCTTATTTCACAATGTTAGGCGGCCTGAGCGGGGATTGGTTAGCCGTAAGAAGTTTTGAAAAATTGTGGCAAAATCGGCATAATGGTCGTAATGGATTCACTTATAACGACTGCCCTGCCCCTTGCCAGCGTGATTGTGCTTGTGCTGTTTGCCCTGCCAGGCTATATTTCACTGCTTCGCCAACGCGGGCTGGGGCGCGGGCTAGGCTTGTTAGCAATCTTGATGCTCATTACCCTGGCGCTTGAGGCGCTCATGCTCCAAATTAAACTACCGCTTGTTTACAGCTTTAACGACATTTTAGGATACCGAATCTTCGGACTTGTGCCGTGGGTGATGGCGTTTACTTACCCGCCGCTGTTTTTGACCGCATTTTGGTTGTGCCGAAAACGGGCGGAAGGCGTAAAACTTATTATTCTGGCAACAATTTTTTCGGTGCTGGGGCTTGCGGTCTTAGGCAGTGCGTTTACTCGTATGACGCTTATTGACTGGGAGCTCAGCGGTCCGCTGTACGAAGTTCCGCCGCTCGCACTGGTTGGCTGGACAATCATGAGCGCCCTCACAGCCATCGCGATCAATGCTCTGTGGGGCGAAGAACCTGCACCGCGCCGAACCCTGGGCTTTAGCGGGCTTGGCATACTGCTTTTTTGGTCGGGCGTAAACTTTGGGTTGCAGCAGTGGATTGCTGGCGGCATTGGTGTGGCGCTCGCACTCTTTTTAATCGTCATTATGTTCATTGAACAGCGCCGCCAACAAAACGCTAAGGTTTCTTAGGTTTTACGAATTTGCTGCCGTGGATGTACACCAACGCGGCAACCAGAGTAATGCCGTAAAAGTACCAAACAATTTGGTACCAGCCGCCCTGCAGCTGACTGCCTAATCGCAGGCCATGCACAAAAATTAACAGCATTGCTACATCGCTGGCGTATTGTACGAACTTCCACCATTTTTTATCTTTGAATTTTCGACGGAATTCGTACGCCATAAAGGCGAACCAGCCAACTATGCCGGCAATAATTGACACCTTGAGCGTACCTGCTACAAACTCAAAATAGCTCCCTGGTGGCAAGCCAAGCCCATCTTGCCAGAGTTGCCACGCAAGCAAGCCGGGATGCAAAAATAGCGCAATCAATACTACAATGCTGGTGATCTCAAAATACTTTTTAAGAACTATGTCATCGGCGTTGGCATGCATTTTGGCCACAGCCGTCATGTAGTGCGCCCACATCAGGCTAAAAGCCAGTAATCCAAATAACGGAAACAACTGGTACGCCGTGGTGATCTTGCCGTCGTAGCTTGTCCACCACGCAATAATAGCCGTCAGCGACACAATAATACTGAGCGTCCATGCGCCGATTGATAATTGATTCGCCATGCGCGCCATAATTACTCCCAGCGGAAAACTTTAAACGCAATGAGGTAGATCACAACGATCCAAACCCCCATTATGAGCAGTTGCGGTCCAAGTTCAAACAGCGTTCTTCCCTCGGTTACTACTAATCGAATACTATCAATAATTGGGGTGAGTGGAATAAACCGCGTGATGCTTTGCAGCCATTCGGGCATGAGAAATACCGGAAAGAATACGCCCGACAGGAACATCATCGGGAAGGTCACTAATTGTCCCACCGGAGCGGCCTGATTCTCGTTCTTGGCCCAGCCACCGACTGCCAGACCAATACCAAAGAGCAACGTCGCACCGATGATAATAACTGCGATAAAGCTAAGGTAATCACCGCGCATATTCAAATCAAAGAAGATCATAGCGGCTACAAACATAGCGGCTACTGACAATATCCCCACAAATGCGTTCGAAATAACGTTCCCGGTAAAATACTGCCAAACCTTTAGGGTTGTCGTGTGATATCGACGCAATACGCCTTTTTCTTTAAGCCGCGGAAAGACCGTTGTTGGTCCAAAAATACCTAAGCTGAGCAGCGTAAACCCAAGTAAACCAGCAAACGTGTAATCAAAGCGCGTTAAGCCTTTGGTCGCCGTAGATTCAGTCGTGACCGTAAACGGCACACTGACATCCACAAACTGCTTATTGAACTCTTGGAACATGCCGTCAAGCACTGCTTTTAGCGTTTGCCCGGCTTGCTCGTTGTTTTGATCGTACAAAACCGTGAGCTCACCAGTTGGGTAGTCACTTTCACCCGCTTGACCAAAGTTTTCGGGCAAAATAATTGTGGCACTTACCTCGCTGCGATTCATCTTCTCCTTAGCCTGATCAATGGTCGTAATTTCTTCGTCAACGTCAAGCACGCCGCTATCTTTGGCTTGATCGACAAACTGGGTCGCAATCTGACTGCTCGAATTATTGATGACACCGACCTTAAACGATACTTCGTTATCGCCGCCAAACAGACCGCCAAAAACAATCAAGAAAATCATTGGGAATACAAAAACAAAAAATATGGCTACTTTATCGCGGAATAATCGTTTGACGTCAATTGGTACAAAGGTCAGGATTGGTAAGAATTTTTTGCGCAAGCTTTTTTTCATAATTACTCCCGTAGATCCTTTCCGGTCAAATCAATAAAGACATCCTCCAGGTTCGCTTGTTCGACGTGTTGTTCTTTCTTAAAACCTTTTTTGAGCAAGTTCTGTATCAGATTCTTTGGCGTATCCAGGGCAATGATCTTGCCGTTGTCCATAACTGCCACGCGGTCGCAAAGAATTTCGGCTTCATCCATGTAATGCGTCGTCATAATAACCGTTACACCCTTTTTTTTGATATCGCGCACCAGATCCCACAGATTTCGGCGCGCCTGCGGATCAAGCCCCGTGGTCGGTTCGTCAAGGAAGAAAACTTTCGGCCCGTGCACAAGTGCCGCGGCAATACTAAAGCGCTGTTTTTGACCACCAGAAAGCTGTTCGACATAACTATTGGCCTTATCGAGTAACTGTACGTCTTTTAAGAATTTTTTAGGATTAACTTTTTCGCCGTAGGTTGCCGAAAAAAACTGGATTAGCTCGACCAGTTTGGTTTTTTCTTCGAACGAAGGACTTTGCGGCTGCACACCAATCAGGGCTTTGACTTCGTCTTTGTCTTTTACAACGTCAAAACCGGCAAGCGTAGCCGATCCACCGTCAATCGGGCGCAACGTTTCGAGCATCTCAAGGGTTGTGGTCTTGCCAGCGCCGTTTGGACCTAAAATTCCAAAGACCTCGCCTTTTTTTACCGTAAAACTAATGTTGTTCACGACTGTTTTTTTGCCATACACCTTACGAAGCCTATTAACTTCCAGGATTGGTTTTTCCTCTGATGTGTCTTTCTTTTGTGTCATGGTTTCTACTATAACAAAAAAGACGCCCTTTTATTAAGGGCGCCCTTAGTTTGTCGAAACAGTTTGTTGAAACAGCTTGTCGAAATATACCTAAGCTGCTTTTTTAACAGTCAGGAAACCGTTTCGTGGGTTTTCTGTAACGACTTTACCATCAGGTAGATCGCAAGCCTCTGGCCGTTGGTCTTTGCTGAAGTAATAGATAGTCTGAGTCTTGCCACCGCGTAGGACGACGTCTTTGCAGTTTAAGTAGTAAGTTACACCCTTGCTATTTGTGTGCTCGTAAGCCATTGTATTAGCTCTCCCTCTTTAGGTTTAGTATGGTACCTCCTACCATACTCCGGAGCTATTTTAGTTGTCAACCCTGTTATCAAGATTACCTATTTTTTTAGGCCTAAAGTGTTAAATCAGGATTGCTTCATAAGACGCTTATGCATTACACTAGTTGCTGTATATAACTTCAAAAATAGGTAGGGAATAGGAGAAGCTTATGGATTTCACTCGTCAAAGTGCATCTGCACCAACTCACTCGCCGGCAAACCCAGGCAGTAAAAAGTCACGAAGGAGTATGCCAAAACTTATGGGCATCACTGCAATTGTATTGTTGTTTTCTTCAACAATCTTGATTGTCGCTGTTTTGCTATTCCTGGCATTTTCTGGTAACGGCAAGAGCGAGAACCGTCTCGTTGATGCCAATAAAATGCAAGCCGTGTTCATGAATGGCGGCCAAGTTTACTTTGGTAGAATTACTGGTCTTAACAGTAAGAACATCGTGCTCGAAGATATTTACTATCTACGCGTAAACCAACAGGTTCAGCCAGATGCCGAGCCAAAAGAGAACGATATTTCGCTCGTTAAGCTCGGTTGTGAACTGCACGGACCAGAGGACCGCATGGTCATTAAACAAGATCAGACAATCTTCTGGGAAAACCTGAAAGACGACGGAAAAGTCGCCCAAGCAGTCGCTCAGTTCAAATCTCAGAACCCGAACGGACTCAAGTGTGAGGACACATCACAAAACACCAAGAAGAAGACAAACTAGTTAGCTAATTGTTCTTCGTAAAACTCCGGCTGAAATATGCCGGAGTTTTTATTGGCTGAACATACTTATTGGTCAAGTTCGTACTTAAGCCAACGTTCCATACCAAAGCGAATTACAAACAGCACCAGGAAGATTCCGCTCAGCAAAATACTGAATCCGGCAAGATCTGGCGACCACATTGGTGAGATAAAATCAAACTTGTACAGGTCATCCGGGATGGATTTTTGCTTTTCGCCATGTTTGGTCACGTACTCAGCAATGCACGGCACGCGCGGCCCACCAGAGGCGCTAGCCGGGTACTTGCGTTCGCAGTGACGCTGAGCTTTGGTGTAGATGTTTCTGTTTGCCTTGTCGACTCGAGCCTTCTCGGCTGCCACCAATCGATCATAACGATGTTTTAGCTGGACTGGGTGCTGAATCCCTGTTCCGCTTGATAAGTTTGCGTTCATATGGCCGTACACATGGGCGCGCAATTCACGCAGCGCGCCTTCAACATCACCATTTTCCTTGTCGACAACCGAAACCTGGTCGCGCAAGTGAATTGCGGTCAAGTTATTTTGGCGCAATGCAAATGCACCGATAACCGCAAAGATCACAAACAACACCAAAAAGTACCAGTAGCTGATCGGGCGGAGTTTTCGCCATACATGGTGTAAGTATCGTTTGTCCATCCCGTTAGCGCCTCCGCGTACAGTCTATGCTTACGGGTTGGCAATACTGGTCATGTGAGTAACTGCTATACATTGTGGCTCTAACGGGATTCATTACTCTTATGTTAAACCGTTTTACTCCGAACGTACAGAGGATGATACACTATTTGCATGCACATATTTTTTAGTGGTATTGGGGGTGCTGGAATTGGTCCGCTGGCACTCGTTGCCAAGCAGGCTGGCTATGAAGTTTCGGGTTCTGACAAACAAGACTCTAACTATATTGATTACCTCAAAAAACACGGCATCAGCAACATCCATATTGGACAGACCTACGAGGCTATTGCTGCCGTTCACGATAAGAATCCGATTGATTGGTACGTTTTTTCATCGGCTGTCGAAAAAGAAAACCCAGACCATCCGGAATTTCAATTTGTTGACGAGCAAGATATTAAAAAAAGTAAACGTGATGAACTTTTGAATGAAATCCTGCAGGACAAAAAACAAAAGCTCATTGCAATTGCCGGTACGCACGGCAAAACCACGACAACCGCCATGGTTGTGTGGCTGTTTAAAGAACTTGGGATTCCGATTAGTTATATTTTGCCGGCCAAAAATAGTTTTGGCGACATGGGCGAGTTTGACCAACAATCAGAATATTTTGTGTACGAATGTGATGAGTTTGACCGCAACTTTTTAGCGTATGAACCGCAGCTGAGTTTGATCACCGGTGTTAGTTGGGATCATCACGAAATCTTCCCGACTCGCGAAGATTACCAAGAGGCTTTCAAAGAATTTATTTCGCAGTCTGATAAAACTTTGATCTGGCAAGACGACGCCGATTACCTGGAAGCTGATGGTCTGAACGTACTTGATCCAAATCTTGTTGAGCAGTCCGGCATTTCGCTGCTTGGGAAATATAATCGGCTCGATGCCGCTGTAGCCGTACAAGCCGTGCATCACATAACAAATCAGCCCGTTGAAAAACTTATCAAAATTATCAATACGTTCCCTGGTTTGCAGCGTAGAATGGAAGAAATTTATCCGAATTTATATAGCGACTACGCGCACACGCCCGAAAAAATCCGCGGCGGTATGAGTGCGGCATTAGAGCTTGCACAAGAAAAAGGCCAAGATGTAGTTGTCATTTTTGAGCCACTACACAACCGCCGCCAACATTACATGATTGACGAATACAAAGACGTCTTTGCCGGTGCAAAAAAAGTGTATTGGATTCCGAGTTATCTTGCCCGCGAGGATCCTGACCAGCGCATTATTCCACCTGCCGAAATGATTACACATTTGGACGATCCATCAATTGCCGAAGCCATGGAGCGTGACGAAAAACTAAAAGCGAAGATTCAAGAGCACCTAGACAATGGCGATATGGTTGTTGGCATGGCTGGCGGCGGCGGTGATTCCTTAGACGAATGGCTCCGCAAGGAATTCAAATCGTGAAGTTAGTTCAGCTCAACATGTGGTGGGGCGGCAAACTTGAAGGAAACATCCTCCAGTTCATCAAAGAGGAATCACCCGATATTCTTTGCCTGCAAGAAGCATGCAGTACTGATATGAATGATTCTGGATTTCTATTGCCAATAGAAAAAATTCAGGCAACGTGTGATTTTCCATATGCAATATTCGCGCCATCATTTACGATGCAAATTATGCGAGGTCAAGTGAGTTTTGGTAACGCTATTCTGTCAAAACTTCCAATCACAGATTCGCATTACTTTTTTACTCATCTTGATCACATTGACAATTTTGACTTTAACCACCACGATGATTACAACGTTCGTAATTTGCTTCATTGCAGCATTAAAACAAAAAGCGGGAGTTTAGACGTCCTGACTCATCATGGCTATCATATTCACGAGCACAAAAATGGCACCAACGAAACTGACGAGCAAATGCGCCAAGTGCACGATTATCTGTCGCAGCTGGCGGGGCCAAAAATTCTAACGGGCGATTTCAATTTGGCGCCACACAGTAAATCACTTGAGATTATAAATAAGTCGCTGACTAATTTATCGATCAAGCACAAACTCAAAACCACTCGCAACCAACTCACGCACAAACAAGAAGTCTGTGACTATATTTTTGTAAACGATGAAATTAAGGTTTCGCACTTTGAAGCCAGTAATGAGATTATTTCTGACCACCAAGCCTTACTAATGGAATTCGACGTCTAGGGCTTCCACTCTTGACGAGGATCATCGCCTGCGTTTTGCGTATCAAATAGAACAAAGTTTGTTGGTGTCAGTTTGTAAAATTTGAATGGTTTCTTGCCGGTCCGTATGTCTTCAACGAAGGTGTCGCCTTTTATTAATTTTTCTCCATATGCTATAGCGATTTGCTCATCAAACTCAGGCATTAGTTCTGCTACACCTTCCACTGCAATACCAATGACATAATTTTCTTCGGGTGTGTTTTCGTGAATTTTTACCACAGCCGCAACTTTAGGGTTATCAGTAATCTCGAGTGAATGTCGACGATCTGTGGTGCTTATCCAATACAGATTTAAGTTTTCGTCTGAAAAATAATGTACATTACAGGCCCACGGCTGATTGTCGCGGGCTGTAGCAAGCTGCATAACATTCTTTGTGGGTAAGTATTTTCGAATCTTTTCTTCGACTGTTATTTCTTCGCTCATCGGTGGTCTCCGCTGCCGCCGAGTTTGCCGCGGGTTTGGCGACTTTTTAGTTTTTCGATATTGAGTTTTGCAATTTCCTCGAGCGGCATATCTAAATGTTTTGCAAGCAGCGCGATGTACCACAACACATCGCCGAGTTCTTTGATTAAAACTGCGCGGCGTTCGTCAGTCATTTTGGCGTCATCGTCACGCAGAATTTTTTTGACATGATCAGCAAATTCGCCAGCCTCGCCGACTAAGCCTAAAACTTTGTCCATAAACGCCACGCTCAAAACATCATTGCTGCCCGGTGTTAAATTAGTTGATTCGGCGGCTGTTTGATATTCGTTAAACGTCATGAATAATTTCTCCTGTTATCTAGTATTAATTGTAACAGCTCCTGCTCGCAGAACTTCTGGGTGGCCGTTAGTAACACGGATAATTGTCGAGGCTTCGTTGCCATGCAGATTACCGCCGTCGACATAAAAATCTAGAGTATCTCCAAAATATTTCTGAGCCTGTTTGATAGTCTCGGCCGGTTTTTCGCCTGGATGGTTCGCGCTACTCGTAACCAGCGGCCCGGTTTTTTCTAAAAATTCATGCAGTATTTTATCCGCTGGAATGCGCGCTGCCAGCGACATTTTGCCCTGATGCAAATACTTCAACTCAAAACCAGTCGGAACCACAATACTAATCGGGTTGGGCCAGTAGTTTTCAACTGCTTTTAAGTCGCGGTGTTTAATGCCGAGCTGTTCGAGCTGATCAATGCTTGCTGCGATAACCGTGCCGGGTTTTTGTTCGCGCTTTTTGAGTTTGTACAATTTTTCGACCGCGGTTTTGTCGGCGGCACACGCCACGACACCGTAGACCGTGTCGGTTGGAATGACGTCAATCTGCCCTGCTTTGAGCGCATCAATTACTTGTTGGTTCAAACTGTGAAACTTCATAAGCTCCTTTTATCATAACGCTTAAGGTTTTATACTAATGACAAGATGTGGGAATCGTTGCAACAAAAACTAAGTGAAAACATGACGTATATTGGCAACGTGATGTTTCGATGGCTCGACCTGCATCTTATCAATATTCTTGTCATTCTAATTGGTGCGTACGTTGCTCGCAAGTTTACAACCAGATTTTTGAGCCGACTCATCAAGCATACTGTTCGGCATGATTTGTTTCCGACTGAATTCGATCGCAAAAAACGCGTGCAAACACTTGATGCACTTGTTGGCGCGACAGTGCGGATTGCAATTTGGGTGATTGCCAGCATCATGATTATTAGCGAGATCGGTATTAACACCGGGCCGCTATTGGCGAGCGCCGGAATCTTGGGTGTGGCACTTGGTTTTGGCGCGCAATCGCTCATCAAAGATTTTATGAGTGGAATGTTTATTATTCTTGAAAATCAATACCGGGTTGGCGACGTTGTAGAGCTCAGCAACATCTCGGGGGTTGTCGAGCACATTACAATTCGTACCACGGTGGTCCGCGATATGGACGGCGATTTGCACCACATTCCAAACGGTACAATTCAGGTTACTACGAATAAAACGATGGGCTTTGCGCAAATTAACGAGAAGTTTACCGTTGCGTTAGAGACTGATATCGAGGAGCTTGAACACGTTATTAACCACGTTGGGGAGCAACTGTCAGCACATCCGAACTTCAAACGACATATTATTGAACCACCTCATTTTGAAAGAATTGACGGCTACGACAAAGACGGGTTGGTTGTACGCGTGCTTGGCAAAACCTCGCCCGGTGAACAATGGGCTATAAAGGGCGCGTTGTATAAAGCGCTGGTTAAGGCATTCAAAAAACATCACATCGAAGTTCCGCACCAGCAACTGACTATTCACCAAGCAAAGAAAAGTTAAACTGGTCTAAAGAATCGGTCAACCTTTATGGCTGTCGCGATTTTAGCCCCAACCTCTTCCAGCGGGTGGATGATTTTTGCGTCGATAGCAGTTGGCAATGGCTCATCATCACGCAGCACCAGTACTCCCTGTACATGGTAACCACTGCGTCGAGCAGCAAGCTTGCCCATCGTCACGTCCATCAGCCAACGATCACCAAGCACAAGCACACTATCAAAATCGGCAACTGCCTGCGCCTCAGCCAGAGCATCCTTGTAGAGTCCCCATTTATTCCAATGTTTACGCTGCGGAAACTTGCAAACTTGCGCGCCGATAACTTCGGCACGAGTGTGAGCTAAATCAGCATTATTGTCACCAGTTACCAAGGCGGTCACCGCAGGAGACAGCGCATCGAGCACTCGCTGAGAGTCCGGATACAAATCGGTTTGACCCCACGCAAAAAGCGTATTATCGCCGTCCGTAAGCAACGCGTAAGACCCGTCGGGCACTAGCTCAAACGAGTTCAAACCATCGTGGTGAACTGCATCAACCAAACTCATGATGTGACTATTATACCATAATGTTTTTGAAAGGTAAACCTACTACCCCTCAGCATAGTGGAGTATACGTGGATGATTTTTTAGCTGTTTTAGCTGATCTTTGCACCAGTAGGAATAGTTGTCGCTGGTATCGGATTCGGCTTCAGAAACGTAATCGGTCCAAGGCAGCCAACGAACTTTTTCGACTTCTTCTGAGTTGATATGTGTTTCACTCTCAAGGCGGGCAATATACACCGGGCAAATTTCGTTTTCGATAATGCCGTTAAACGGCGGAGTTTTGTAGCGATAGTCTGGCAGCAGTACTTCGTAATCTTTGGCGGTCATACCGAGCTCGTCTTTGAGCCGCCGCTTAATCGCGTCAACGGTATCCTCGCCCGGCGCCGGATGCCCGCACACACTATTGGTCCAAACGCCCGGCCAGACTTTTTTACTCTTAGCGCGCTGCGTTACCAAAAATTCACCTTTGTCATTAAAAATATAGCAAGAGAATGCCCGGTGCAGCGGCGTGTTAGCGTGATGCGTAGCAAGCTTGTCAGCTTGACCAATCTCGTTCCCTGCTTGATCAACCAGCACAATGAGTTCTTTCATGTTATTTTACCTTAGCATATCAATCTGCTTTTGGTTGTAAAACAAGCTGTAAAGCATATAATTCAAATCTATGTCCGTTGATGATCGTATAGAAACAGGAGCGAACTATCAAAC
>CAYQXB010000007.1:0-11207 GCA_964421475.1 uncultured Candidatus Saccharibacteria bacterium | reverse complement strand
TGACCTTGTTCAAAACCGTCCATTTCAACCAAGATTTGGTTGAGTGTTTGCTCGCGTTCGTCGTGACCACCGCCCATGCCGCTTCCGCGTTTGCGACCAACAGCATCAATTTCGTCAACAAAAATAATACACGGCGCATTCTTTTTTGCTTTAGCAAATAAATCACGAACACGCGAAGCACCAACACCCACAAACATTTCTACGAATTCTGAACCCGAAATGCTAAAGAACGGCACGCCAGCTTCGCCAGCAACAGCACGAGCCAGCATAGTTTTACCCGTTCCCGGAGGACCAACCAGCAAAACACCTTTTGGAATCTTGGCACCCACACTCTCAAACTTTTTGGGGAACTTCAAAAATTCAACGACTTCTTCTAAGTCTTGCTTGGCTTCTTCGGTTCCGGCAATACTTTTGAATACTACTTTGTCTTTTTCGTTACCGTATAAACGTGCGCGGCTTTTACCAAAACTCATTGCCTGGTTACCTTGCCCCTGCGCGCTCCGCAACATAAAGAACAATACAGCCGTAATAATTATGACTGGCAACAGCGAAATGCCAATTTGCATAAATGTGCCGTTGCTGGAATCTGGCTGTGCTTCAACGGTTAGACCCTCAACATTTTTGTTCAGACCTTGCTCATAAATACTTGAGCCGGCTTCTTTGTTTGATTTCTGCGTTGGGTTTTCTTCGCCAACTTTGGTGACTTCGAGCGAGTTACCGGTGATGGTAATTTTTTTGATCTCGCCGCTATTTGCCCGAGCAACAACGTCAGACAACGGAACTTCTTCGAGCTTACTCGGTTGGTTATAGGCCGCAAAAATGATCAGCCCAATTAGTATAACGAGCGCTACGAATCCAACGTTCTTGAATCCCCGGCGCTTTCCATAATCATTTGAAGATTTCTTGAAAGGTTTCTTATCCATGCCGGAGTATTATACAAGATGGTCCGCTTGCACACCACCAGATTACGGAATTATTTTTAATATATCCTGTTCGACAAGCATTTTGGCGTTCTTTTTGATTTCAACCGATTTGCCATTTGCGAGCGTTTTGGCGCCAATGACTAAACGCTCAATTGTCGAAGCATCGAACTCACGAATATTATTATTCCGCAGCCAATCAGCCATAACTTCGCAGGCGACATCATGTGGCAGGTTTGTGAGCATATTTTTCTGTAGCGTGCGGCTATTAGTTTTAAAGTTTGTTTGCAAGATCTTCTCTACCTCCTGGTTCAATTTGCTCGCTTGGTGGTTAGTATCGAGTAGTTGTTTTTTTTGCGCAACTGATAATTTTGGCATGACATTCAAGCGAATCCAATTTCGTAAGTATTTTGTATCGCGGTTTGTTGAGTCTTCGTGCCATTGCAAATTTTGCGATGTGGCGTACTCTAAAATTTCTGTCTTATATACGTCAAGGAGCGGGCGCAGCATTTCGTCGCTGCTTTGTAGCGAACTCAGACCGCGGCGCTTCGTACCGCGCAAAAGATTTATGATGATAGTTTCGAGCACGTCATCTTGATGGTGCGCCGTAATAATTGCATCTGCTTTGTATTTAGTTTTTAGGTTTTGTAAAAATTCGTAGCGAGCTTTGCGGGCAGTTTCTTCACTCGCTTTTTTGCCAAGTTTAGCTTCTGCAAATTCAAACGGCAGATTATATTTTTTGGCCAGCGCCTGCACAAACTTTCTATCCTTGAGTGAATCTGCGCGAATTCCGTGATCAAAATGAGCAACAACCAACTCGAGATTTTTTTGCTTGCTCAAAACATCCAACAAAACGATAGAATCCACACCACCAGAAACCGCCACAACATATTTGCCCGTGGGCACATCGACTTTCATATATATAATAGTAACTTTTTACTGAAGATTTTGGGATTATTTAAAATTGGTTTTTGCCATCAAAAATCGCCGAGACCGATGAATACGCAAAAATTGCGTTAATCGTATCTGCTACAAGCGGCGCGATTGTTACTTGGGCGATTTTTTTGCTTTGCTTTTCTTTATCAAGCGGCAGAGTATTGGTGATAACTACTTTATCGAAGGATGATTTTTCGATTCGTTCAATCGCTGGGTTCGACAATACGCCGTGAGTTGTTGCGCCAAAAATTTTCTTGGCACCCTTTTCTTTGAGTAGGTCAGCGGCCGCACAAATTGTTCCGCCCGTATCGATCATGTCATCCATGATTAAACAATTGCGACCTTTGACATCGCCAATTAAATACTTAGCTTCGACGGTATTCTTTTTGCTCGTTGAGCGATGCTTGTGAATAATCGCCATGTCGGTTTTAAGTTGGCTGGCGTAGCGTTCGGCCATTTTTGCACGCCCAGCATCTGGCGAAACGATCACCAAATCTTTGCCAAAGTTTCGTTGAATGTATTTCAACAATGTTGGTGCGGCGATTAAATGATCGAACGGACCAGAGAAAAATCCCTGTGTTTGGCCAGAGTGCAAATCAACGCTCATGATTCGATCCGCGCCAGCTGCCGCAATAAGATCGACAATGAGGCGAGCTGTAATTGGCTCGCGCCCGCTCGCCTTTCGATCCTGGCGGGCGTAGCCAAGAAACGGGCAAACCGCCGTGATCGAACGGGCCGATGCGCGCTTTGCCGCATCAATCATCAACAATTGCTCCATCAGCGCGTCGTTGACTTTGCCGCAGTGCGACTGCACGATGAACACGTCGCTGCCACGCACTGATTCTTCCAGCTTGCAGCTGATTTCGCCGTTGGCAAAATTATCAAGATTTACTTTCGAAAGTCGCACGCCAACATTTTTGGCGATTTCTTTTGCGAGCGCAGGGTGAGCCCGCCCAGTTAAAATTTTTAAGTGTCTTCCACGCGCTCGAACCATTTTCTTACCATGCTCGCATCATATTACGTTTCAGTGTATTCCTCATTTTTTCTAATTGCAAAGTATCCTCCACAACATAATTCGTGTATATATAATGTATGAGCACAATAACCCTCCCAGGCCTGATTGATCCGCACGTGCACTTGCGTGATCCGGGCCAAACACACAAAGAAGATTTTTTAACTGGCACTAGTGCAGCACTCGCCGGCGGCTATACCACCGTGATGGATATGCCAAATAATGTCGAGCCGATTACGACGCTCGAACGTTTGGAGGCAAAAATTGCCAGCGCACAAAAACAAATTGTTTCTGATGTTGGTTTGCATTTTGGAACTTTGGCCGATAACTTTGACGAGTTTGCTAAAGTGGCCGACAAAGTCACTGGCCTCAAAGTGTACATGAACGTCACGACCGGAAACTTTATTATTGATGCCGATCGACTGATCGAAATCTACAAAGCCTGGAGCGCAGTAACCAACAAACCGATTCTGCTGCACGCGGAGGATGATGTTTCCGAAACTGTTTTTAAGACAATGGAGCAAGTAAAAGCGCAGACCCATATTTGCCACGTGTCGTCTGAAGCCGAGCTAACGTTTGTGATGAAAGCCAAAGAAAAGGGCTTGCCGATTACTTGCGGCGTGACGCCGCATCATTTGTTTATGACCGAAAAAGATTTCGCCGCCAAAGGTCCGTGGGCCATGATGAAACCCTCGCTCAAAAATCAAAAGGATCAAGACTTTTTGTGGAATCATCTCGACGCCATCGACATTATTGAGTCTGATCACGCGCCGCACACCCGCGAAGAAAAACAAAGCGACCCCGCACCATTCGGCGTACCAAATCTTGAAACTCAATTGTCGCTGATGTTGACCGCTGAAGCAGAAGGGAAACTAACTCGCCAACAACTATTAGACCGCTTGCACTTTAACCCAGCTAAAATCTTCAATATCAAAACTGACGACACGACAAAAGTCGAAGTCGACATGAGTGAGTACACAATCAAAAATTCTGAACTCAAAACAAAATGTGGCTGGAGTCCGTTTGACGGCCAAAAAGTCATCGGCAAAGTTAAAACCGTGTACCTTCGCGGCGATAAAGTATTCGAAAATGGTAACATTCTCGCCCGACCTGGTTCTGGCCAACTTATTTCGTCGTTGATTGCACCGTAGCTAAGTTTTTGTTCCGAGCAGTTTTAAGCACTCGTCGCGTGTCTCGTTTTAATTTACGAATATGCTTGCGACCAGACTTAATGATTGGTTTTTTGATTGCCTTAATGTCCGCTTTTGTCTGCGTATAATTGGTTGTCGCGAAAGTCTCGATTCGTTCACGACTAAGTTCTGGCTTATCAATCTTTGAGTGAGTGACATTCCTAAAGTCTGCGTTCGGTTCTGCAAATGCCAAGTGATTCACAACTGCCGCCGCGCGGTGAATTGTTGCGTCATCGTATCTTTCAAATTTTTTTGTAGCGCGTTTGGCGCGAGTGGTTTGGATTCGTCGAGCAACTGCGCGGCGCTTTACCAACAAGCCCAGCGTCGCCAATCCAACAGTGGCAACAATCGCCGCATTTTTTGCACGCTTTGCTTGTTCAGCTTTTTCGTTCATTGGCGCTTTTTCTGGGTAATTTTCTTTGAAGAATTCTTGTTCGCTATTTGAGAGTCCCGATGCTGGAGTCGAGTCGTGGATCTCACCATCCTCATCAACATTCCAGGCGTGCGCATCACGAACCGATAAATAACCCACGCCCTCCGCATCGTTCTCTTCATTATAATAACCAGACACAAGATTTAGGCTATTCGGATTGCCAAGGTTTAAAAGCGTTGCTGCGACATTGCAGTTTGCCTCTTCATCATCGAGCACAAATTCGGCATAGACATTTATATCGTCAAAGATCTTGCCGTTGTCGATTGGTTGTAGCTCGTATTCAAAATTGTCGCGGATATAGTTCTTTTGGGATTCGATACGTGCTTTGCCTTCTGGTGGCAGCGACCCAGTATGACGCTGCCAAATATCTATCGCTTCAGCCTGCACGGCACCGCGATCCGAATCAAAATTCCCAAAGTTGAGCGTCTGTAATGGTTCGACAAACGTTGGCTTTGGCGCAGCATCGTCAGGCGCCAGCCAGTACTCAATGATGGGATATCCCTTTGCCGTAGCTTCTGGAACAAGCAGTACACTGGCACCGTAATCGGTAGTGTGAAGTTTTATGTCAGCTGGTTTTCCGTCTATATTTGCGGCGACAACTTTTGTGCCGTTTAGTACCGGGATTGCAATTCGGTGATAAGATTGCCTGCTGCCCATATCATGGATGTATTCAGTTGGCGATGCCGGACCAAAATTTGCCTCGCGCTGCAAACGCAAGTGCGGTTGTGTTTGGTCGGCGACAGTAGCATCAAGAACAGTTGTCCGATCCAAAATATATTCGCCTTTATTTTCGGGTAGGCCATACAGATCGCTACGATTCGTCCAGGCTATTTGATCACGACCAACCCACATTTGAGAAGACAAATCTTCGCCCCAATAACCGGCCGCACTCATGTCACCAAACGACTGAATGTACCATACCGGCTTGTTTTCGCCCTCAGTCGGAATATTTCCAACGGGCACGTCTCGGCTATCGACAAGTTCATCCATTCCCGAGGTCGGCAACTTGCGAACCCGCTCAGCCTGCCCTGGATCATACTGCATCCCAATGGATTGCAAGATTTTAGAATAAGCCTTCAACGCCTGTCCGTCGAGCGCATCAAACAGCAGCGTAGCTTGCCAATTTGCCGCGACAATCGGATCGTCAGGATTGTCAACATCATAGCTCTTGTTATGTTGTTCGTGGTAGGCGGCAACATGATCATCAGCATATGCTTGATGAAGAGTACCGATGGTAGTGCCAGCAATAAGCGCGCCGGATGCTATCATACAGTTTCTTACAAATCGCGGAGCCCAAAACCCACTAGTATGCGGTGCATTTTCACGGTTTGCGCGGCGTGACAATTTGTAGTGTTCGTTTTGCACATCCGTAGTAAAACTTATGTTTGTATTGTCGTCGGGCAACACCATCGCAGACAATCCATCCGCTGCACGGGGCTGCATTTCGTCATCCATAATGCCCACATCATGCCCGACAAGCGTTAGCCACCCCGCGAGTTCGCATAGCGTCACAACTTTTGACGACGAAAAACTCTCCGGGTGCGCCAAAATCTGTTTAAGATCATCGAGTGTAACGCGGTGATGTCCCAGCAAGTTCGTCGAGGCAATATGCAGCATTTTTTCGGCCTGCCTCCACTCAATTACCGGTTCGTCACCTTGTATGTGCACCCTGCCAAATGCCGCTGAACGTTCAATAACCTGCTCAAGATCTTCGTTCTTGTATTTCGCAACATGTGTATCGGTAAGCTGGCGCTCCAAAGCATTTTTGAAAATGCCGCGCATTTTTTTATCCACCAATGTATTGTCGCCACTGCTACGCCTATTGTGCCAGCCGACAGCTTGGTGATGTGGGCGATATTGCTCCAGCACTTTTATAATTGTACCTAGTGGCTCGTCGCCAGAATCACGCTCAACTTCTGCGCGCTCGATGAGCGTATCAAGCTCTGCATTTGTAACAAGCATCATTTCTTGTTCGCGGTTTGGGTCTTGATCGGCATTTACTGCACTGAGTTGTTTGTGGTGACGAAACCATCGGTTAAACAGCGCAAATTTTTCCCGAAGTTCAGGAGCCTGAACCAAATCTTTAACGTAAGAATACGGCAATCCAACTGTCTGCGCATCAATGCCATCAGCAATGGTTTTGAGCTGACTCAAACTCTGGGCAACGTACTCATCCGGAACATCATCAGTTTTTGGTGATGGCCGCCACGTGATAGTTCGTCCGTCCCCGGTTTTGCTACGCTTATGTCCATCGAAAACTTCGATTGGCGACGGACAGCCTTCAATATCGGCAAAACGGAGCAGGCAATTACTTGGGCTATCGGATTGATCCACCGCGTGGTGCCGCTCTGTTCTGCGTGCCAAACGATTATGCGCAACCATCGCCGCACCAGCTCCAGCCATGATTGGTAGGTTACCAGCCGTTGCTGTAAGGGTATCAAAATAAAAAATACTGGTGTGATAACCAGCTACGGCCGTACCAGCCGCCAACCAGCCAATACCTCGCGTTCTTCGAAGTGAGCGCATTTGGTCAAATGGATCACCGTGCTGGTCGAGCGCAATTTTTAATTCGGCCGCCACGGCAGCAACTGCCGCATTTGTTTCGCCGGCATGCGGAACTTGTGCGACCTCGGGTGTGATTACTGGCTCGCGAGCAACGACCTCTGTGGACATAGAAGTGGACATTAGAAATTTATTTTAACATTTTTAGTGTTATTTGTAAATAAATTCCTCCTCGTTAGTTCTGTACGCTAGCCTTTATTTCGGCAGCGAGATTTGGATTCCACATCGCCCCAGTAACCGACATCACGATATCTGCGCCGGCATTAACATACTCATGAAAGTCATCAGCACTCAGCACTCCACCAATACCAACAATTTTGTAATTGAGTTTTAGTTCATCACGGATCTTTTTGAGCTCGCGTGCCATTTCGAGTCCTGCCCATTTTATTGGTGCTCCACTTACGCCAGCCATCGGTCGACCAGGGAAAACTTCTGCTCCTTTTTTGTCTTTGATCACTGCGGGCACCGTATTGATTGCGCTAATGCCATCAAGTAGTGGCCCAACTTTTTGCACTAAATCTTTAAGCTGCTTTTTATCTGCAAAGTATGCAAGCTTAATGAGTAACTTAATGTCGGGGTGTGCTTTTCGAACCGCTTTTACGATTCGCTCAGTAATATCAGTATCAAAGCAAGCGAGTACAGCCTCGCCTTCATTTGGACAGCTAAGATTTATCTCGATTACTTTTCCGCCCGCCTGCTTCACCAAACGAACACCCTCAACATGATCTTGCACAAATTCTTCGCGGCCTTTTCCGTGCGCAGTTCCCTGGAACGCAACAAGCAATGCTTGGCCTTTCTTTGGAAGCTTAAACGATTCGCGCATCATTGGCTGCCATTCTTCCGGCTTGACCGACGGAATCCCAAATGAGTTTGCAATTGCCAGACGATCTTTATACTCGCTTGCAACTTGAATTTCTGGTTTTTTCGACGGATCAAGTTCGCCCTTAATATCAATCGGCCGAACTTGCGGATACGGATTCAGGGGAAATATATCAGTACGCACTGATTTTAAAGTGACGATATCGAATCCTTTGTTGAGTGCTGCTGAAATGAACTGCGTGGTTGGTAATGGACCGGCAGCAATTCCAAATGGGCTAAATACTGGCGTTCCAAAAAAATCATACTGCGGTTTGCCTGTGTTCTTGTATGGCTCAGCGCCATCAAGATAATCACCAAACGGTCCCTGCTTTTTATTTTCTTCAAAATCTAATGAATCATCATACAGCTGAACTTGTTTCATAATCTTTCCTTCTACTACTCAAAAATATACTGCAAGAGGGCCATGCGCACAAATAATCCATTGCGAGCTTGTTCGAAATAAATCGCTCGCGGGTCATCATCAATTTCGGGTGCTAGCTCGTTCGTGCGCGGCAACGGACTCATAATGATGGCGTCTTTTTTGATTTGTTGTAAACATTCTTGGTCGATAATAAACGTATCTTTGCATTTTTCGTACACCGATTGATCGGCAAACCGTTCTTTTTGGAATCGCGGCAAATAAATCACATCCAGCTCGCTGATAACATCACACCAATCTTCTAGTTCGTGGACGATAATCCCTTTTTTTCTAAATACATCGAGGTGCTCTGGGGGTAATTGTTGTTCTTTGGGTGCAATCGCGTAAATTTCTGGTTTGTATAAGCTCAAAATATGCGCCAGCGCATGAGTTGTTCGCGCGTTTAAGTTATCTCCGATCAAACCGATTTTTAAACCATCGACCGTTCCTTTGGCTTCTAAAATCGTGAATACATCCAGCAAAGCTTGCGTCGGATGATCGCCCGCGCCATCGCCACCATTTATAATTGGCACGCTCGCCACACTGGCCGCAGTTTGTGCCGAACCAATTTCTGGATGACGAATCACAATTGCGTCGGCGTAGCCGTTAATGGTCCGAATTGTATCCTCCAAACTTTCGCCTTTTACTTTTGAAGATGATTCGCCAGCGTTCTCAACACTAATAATCTGCCCGCCCAAACGCTGCACGGCAGTTTCGAACGACAAACGCGTGCGCGTGCTAGGCTCAAAAAACAGCGTGGCTACTATTTTATCGCGCAAACTTTTTGGATAATCCTTTGGGTCAGCTGCCTTGAGATCTGCAGCTCGGGCAAAAATTTGTTCCAGCAACGCTTTGTCTTCAAATTGACGAATCGAAATTGCGTGTTTTAGCGGGGTAGTTTTAATAAGATCTTGGATTTTTATTGTTTGCCTCGATTTTGTCTTTGTCCGTGCCACGAGTTTTTGCTCCTTTATAAATAAAAACGCCCGTTGGGGCGTCGATTTTCAGTTATGGGTTTGTGGTTCCAACATACTGAGCCTTTATTATACAGATTTTTACCAAAACCAGTAAAGAGATTTAACAGTGGAAAACTGACCCCATATCTGTTATAGTTTCATGCGTTCGATCAAAAAAACATGCCGGTGTAGCTCAGTTGGCCTAGCCGAAGGCGATGCATGATTATTGCGTAGGGCTCTAACCAACTAATCTATCCGGCAGAGTAAGTTGCAATGCGGACGTACCTATACATTACTATTTCACCATGCCGGTGTAGCTCAGTTGGTTAGAGCGTAGGACTCATAAGCCTAAGGTCGTTGGTTCAATTCCATCCACCGGCACCACGTCAGACCAAATTCCGATCCCACCTAAATTTCGGCAAATCAATTGCCAAAATTTGGTGGGATCTTTATTTGTCTTCCTTTACCCAAAAAAGCAAGCTTTTTTGGGACTCTGCTCATAAACGCTATATTAGCGTTTTTTGATTTTGAGACGAAGGTTCGACAAATAGTGTTGGGGGTTAACTGCCGGATGCGCTTTTAGATACGTAATGTGCTTTTCGGTAAAGGTCATGCTGTTGTTTGGCCAAAGTGTGGTATTTGCAGCATAGCTTGAATTAGTATGCATTGTTGCATCCTTTTCCATGACTCCTAGTGCTGCTCGAATTTCTTCATCTTCCATGTTGTAGTAATTATATCATAAAAACAGAGGTAATCCTAATATTGCAGTATAAAAAGCCCGAGACTAGCTCGGACTTTTTATTGGTTTAATACTACTCGTTTAACCTTGCAAAAGTTTATCAATTTCTGCGATCCGATCGTCGATCGTCGCCAAAAATTCGTATGCTTGTTCACTCATTATGCTGCCCATCCTTTTGTACTTTTTGTTTATTTGTCGTTTTTGTTTGTCATGACAATACTTAGTATTATACATGAGTTTGCATATTTGTCAACATGATTATGCTTTACTATCCGTCAAGGCAGCGTGAAAACACCCCTGGTGCATTTGGAGTTTCCCGAAAATAAGTTATGACGAAATCCCGGGGACGAGCAGACTCACTCGTAAACCAAGTAAGATTCGGCGTGCATTTTAACCCAAACAACCAGTTGGGCTCTTCAATAGTTGGCGGCACAGAAGTGTCCTCACCAGCTGGAAAAACCGACGACCCGTAATGTGCCCCAGTAAACATCGAAAAGGTTGCCGAAGGATCAAGACCAATATTTTCGGGTGTGCCGCACGCATATATATTATTCTGATTATTCGTCATACATTCGCGAATAAGCGTAGCAAGCGCCGCCGCATCACGACTACGCCGAACATTACGCTGGTTTCGCTGCAAGGCGGGTACTGCAAAAAATACTATTAGCATAATAACCGCCGCAATGACCAGCACAATCATAACTTCGATGATTGTAAATCCTCTTGCCGACTCTTTGACTAATGTTTTCTGACTGCCCACGATGCCTTGCGCCCTAATACCCCTTGCTTTGATGCTTTTACGAACATTATACACCCACGCCCCGCAGCTACCGCGTGAAACATATAATCAGCTGCCAATACGCACAAGCCAGTTGACAGTAAAGCCCACAAGGTGGATGATAAGACTATCTAAAAAACAAGGAGGAGTTATGAAAAGTAATGACGATATAATTAGTGGCTGGGTCGGATGGGTTGGTTTTGCTAGCCTGATGCTGTACCTTGCAGGATTTTTTCATCTTATTGCTGGTTTTGTAGCATTGTTCAAAAACACAGTCTACGTTATCGGTGAGACCAACCTGTGGGCGCTCGATTACACTCAGTGGGGCTGGATTCACATACTTGGCGGTATCTTCTTGATTGCCGCAGCGAGCTCACTCGCGTCAGGTAAAGGATTCGGGCGAGC
>CAYQXB010000006.1:10962-11731 GCA_964421475.1 uncultured Candidatus Saccharibacteria bacterium | reverse complement strand
AAGCTTTGCTACCATTTCGAAGGTCAACAGTATCGTACACTTCTTTTGGAATTGAGTTGTCAGCGCTAATACGTGATTGCAGTGTGAAGCCATTAGCAACACCTTCTGGGATTTCCAGACGAACTTTAGTATTCTGCGCAACACCCTTACCACTTTCGTTAATCGAAGGGTTAGCAATGTTGTGCACGTATGTACGGATCAAATATTCCTTACCAACTTCTACTGGCTGCTGGTCTTTATAACCACCGGCCGTGCCAGTTGTATAACATTCAGGACCATTCGTAACACATTCTTTTGCGTCCAAGAACGCGCGCTCATCACCATACACGTTTGTATTGATGTATGAGTTGAATCGTGGAGCATCAAATGCACCTTCACGCTCAGCAGGGTTCTTAAAGTCGAAGATCTTTCGATCACCACCGTTTGGACCGTAGCCCGCGAACACAACAGCAGGAACAGCAACAGCTACTAGTACGAGACCAGAAACAATCGCAATTTTAGACTTCTTGCCTAGTGAACGGATGAAATTTTTTAGTTTATTCATAGTATTCTCCTTTTCTTCCTTATCCACCGATTGTTGTTGCTACGCTAGTTGGAGGTTGTGTAATTGTTGGTACTGGAGCCTGAGTTGTCGTACTGGTTGCACGTCGCTGGGTAGTGCTTGTAGTCGGCTGGGCGTCAGGGTTATTGTAAGGATCTGGATCACCACCAACCCCTGGGCCATCAACCACACTTGAGTTAGGCGAAACACTAAGCTCTGGACGAGGCG
>CAYQXB010000006.1:1162-10952 GCA_964421475.1 uncultured Candidatus Saccharibacteria bacterium | reverse complement strand
TGTAGTGACAGTCGGAGTTGTTGGGCGCGGACGAGTTGGAGTTGGGCCGCCAGTTGCTGGTGTAGTTTCTGGAGCTGACTGTTCTGCCGGGAATTGCGGATTAAGCAGGTTGTTGCCACATTCGCGGTGCTTTGAAACTACGATTTTGGCATCGTTTTGACCATCGCCGTCGGTGTCAACACCGAAGACAATGAGCGCATTGATGTCTTTGCCGTCAGCAGCAACTGCGTCAACAAATCCTTGGAACTTGTCGTTTGCAATGACCGGACCAGTAACCGTCGCCTGACCCTTAGGCAATGATTTGAAACCAACCTGAGTGATGTCTTCGTTTAGACATGCGTGGTTAACAGCAAGCATGTCTTCTGGAACAACAGTCGCAACCTGGTTTTCAATAAATTGCTCGTATTCGTCGCTCACACCGTCAACCTGGAAATCAGCTTTGGCTTCATTGTGTTCACGGTTAGTGTATGAGTTTGCTGCCAGATAGTTAAATCCGTTTTGACCCATAACATTCACCCAAAAATCGTTGTCGTTTTTAGCAAGTTTTTCTTTACCTTCTAAGTGAGGAATCAAACCGAGGTCTGGCGTGAAGGCTTTGGCTGAACCATCATCGTTGATCCAGTCTTCATTCATGACACCACCACAGTCATACATACCAGCTGCGTTTTCAGCACGAACCGTTGCATCGTCGCCAGGAGTAATGTTGCCAGGAATACCTGAAACTACAGTTTCTGAACTTGAAACATCTGTACTTACTACGGTCTCTGGCGCACTTTCTTGGCCATCTGAACTACATGCAGCACCACCAAGGGTGAGCACGGCTGTCATGCTCAAACCAAGAGCTTCCAGCTTGTGTTGATTGATAAAGTTTCCAGCTCGGTCCATCAGAGAGAGCTGCGCGTTAGCTTGTGTCATTTCTGCTGACATAATATTAATTGACCTCCTCACAAGGTTATTACCGCTACAGTTTACCATAAGCTTAGGTAATTGTCAATACATTTGAACACTATACAGGGATTAGCGCAAGCGTTTTACGCACTGAGGTGTATGCGATTATTGTTTGGTGGGTTCCTGGTCGGCTACAACTTCGGCAACCGCCGGACCTTTGTAATGCTCAGGGGAGAGGAGTTTCTTAGAAAAACTAAACCCGAATGTGCTTCCTTTATTCTCTGTCGTCTTAAAGATAATCGCGCCGCCTTGGGCTACAACTACCTTTTTAGCCATAAATAAACCAAGTCCGGTACCATCTGGGCGCGCCTTCTTAGCGTTGCCAGCGCGGTAAAACTTGTTAAACAAATGGTGCTGCTCTTCTTTTGGTACGCCGATTCCGTCATCGATCACCGTAAATTCTACGGTTTCGCCGGTGTCTTGTAACGCCACCTCTATATGACCACCCGTCGGCGTGTAATAAATCGCGTTGTCGGCAAAGTTCATAATGACCTGGCGAATCTTGGTTTCATCCAGCATCAGGACCGGGAACTCTTTTGGTTTCGCGTATTTCAATTTTAGTCCGCGCCCTTTGGCTGTTTCGATTAACTGATTGATCTCGCCCTCGACAATATCGCTCAAATTAACTGACTTTGCTTCAATGACAAATTTACCGGTACGCAAGCGCGACACGTTCAAAAGGTCGGCAATCAAGTACACCATGCGCTGCGAGCTAACGAACGCCTGGTCGAGCAGCTCCTTTTGCTTGTTGGTGATCTTGCCGACATCGCCCTCAAGCACCATACTGACGTAGCCCTTGACAGAGGTCAGCGGGGTGCGCAATTGGTGTGATGCCATGCTAATGAAGTCGTCCTTGGTTTCGTCCAACTTCTTAAGCTTCTCATTCGCCTTGCGCAAATTCCTAGTTTTTTCTTCGACTTCAACCTCCAAAGTCTTCGCAAAATTCTGAATCTCCTCAAACCTAAGCGCGTTCTGTATAGCAATCACCATCTCATTTGCAATGATCTCTAGAACTTTTAAGTCCTGGGGACTATAAGGACCCCCGCTCTTCTTGTCACCTAAAATCATTAAATTCTCCTCGTGACTTTTCCCACTGCTTGAGACGGGTAGCCCAATTACAGCAGCAACCCCGTTATCGAACAGGACATTCTTAAGACTAGTACCCGAATCTTCAAGATCTTCAACGATTAAAGATGTCCTTTGCCGGGACAAAAATACTCCGACTGCTTTCAGCTTTTCATCGCTTATGTTTATTTTCTTATCTTCAGGGAAAAATCTGCCTTGTATATAGAAGTGGATGTAGCTGGATTTTAGATTTGAACTAATGGCTTTTGCGCTTTTTTCTAGCAATTTTCTTAGCTCGACATTTGAAACTAAGACACTATTAAGCTCATCGAGCAAACTCTGGGTATTATAAGCGTCTTGATAGAAGACCCGATTCGTCTGTTTATCAAAAAACTTCTTCAATGGCGCGTAAGCAACCGCTAACAACATCGCGGCAGCAAAAGGAAGTACCTGTCGTACAAATTGTGCCACAACACCGCCACTTATATTTCCAGCGATAACAATAATAATAAAAGCGTATACTACAATTAGGCTGCTTATTACAAAAACGTAGGCCAGTACGCGCGCTACGACGAGTCGAATATCCAAGAGCCTATGCTTCACAATCGCAACCGACATAAATACTGCGAGGAAGATCACCGAATTGGGTCCATAAAACACTGAGTTACCATAGCCAAGAGTCGGCAAGATTGCATTGGTTAAAACCGCCGGAACTAGCGTAAGAATAACCCCTGCAAAAATATACCTTATTTGCGTCTTAACATTTAAGCCAGTCCTTTTACTCTTATAAGAATTGATCAACTTTCGTAGACCAAGGAAGAAGTATAGTCCATATTCAACAATAACCAACAGATACACTGCACCGGTAACGGTATTCACGCCATACGCTTCAACTGAGATAATATTAAGCTTCGTAGGAGTTGTTGCAAGAATTATTATTGGCATAATTGCCATAAGTAGCAATGATTTCTTACTTGGTGGCGAACCAACGTAAACACTACAAAATATCCAGAACATATACGGGGTCAAAGCGGCTCCCACAAGAGTAGAGCGAGCAAAAAATAATGATACGGTTGGCTCAGCTGATATATTCGTCAGAAGATTTGTAATCAGCCACAAAAATAAAGAAAATATAAACAAAGCGAGTACTTGATTAACTCGACGCCTTGGGCTACTAACAAATATTAACAGGCATAGAATAGCCGAAATGATAGTCGTAAAAGTTAATAGCAGGTTTGCAAAAAGCATAAGCTATGTTGATTATAGCGCACTCGTGGAACTTATTATTGTCTTTAAATAGATAATTTAAATGCTCTATATTTCTGCTCTCCAAGCCTATCGAATAAGAGACTGGCTTCAGGAGTATTGTTGACTAGCGTTTCTATGTATTTGTCCAAAAATCCATCATTGAGATCACAACAGTCAAATGCAACTATAATCTCGTTATTACCGTACTCAACCATATCAGCTATAAGGTTTACGATGTGTTCCGAATAAGCCTCTCCTTGTGCCTTAGGATCGGTACATAATGCTGGAAAGTAAAGAATTTGCCTTCGCATATACTCTTCTGGATATGTTTGCCTATAAAAGTCTTCTCTTATCCATGGATATTTCGAAAGATCATCACCAAGAATCATTAGTGTCACTGTCCTGCCATTAACATTGAATCTTAATTTTGCACTCTCGGGCTCAGATGTTACGACGTCAAAAAATTCTTGAGGTGCAAGACCTTGCCTGCAAGGATGATGATTTAACTCCTGAAAGGCATTGGCATATATCTCATAGAGCCTGCCAGCTTCAACTAGCTCAATATTTTGTGCATACGTTGCACCATTTAGAGTAGCCTCTACAGGAACAATACCCTCCTTCACCATGCCACCAAATGCATCGTGAAGACTCTTGATGGGCTTTCGTGAATTATGACCACGTTTTAGGCGCACTTTTCCGCCAAAGTATACTTGAGTTCCAACTTCAATGACCCCACTGCTCTCAATACCAAGACTGCCAAGAGTTTTCTTAATTCTTTCAGGGTAGGCCTCGTCTATGTCCGCATGGTCAAAAACAATGACACCTTCGTTCTCTGCCAGCTTCAATAAGCCACCTTTAACTTCGTCACTCGGTTCTATTCCTATGATGTCAACATAATGCAATAAAGCCTTTCTCTTAGCTTCTTGAGGAAACAGAAGTTCGTAATGAGAAGTATTGAGCCAAGAATATTGTTCAGTTGGGGCTAGCTGCGGAATACCTATGCCGCTTATTTCCGTCTTTAGTACTGACGGATCTAACATGCCAGCGCTAAATTCATCTTCATCCATTCCCTGTCTCTGCGGAGAATTAATATTTTCGAGTATGCCCTCATATATCTCATAAGGAGTAGGATTATCTGGAATGACTTTGGACATCAACTACCTCTTTGCAGCCTCTTAAGTGTTCTTACTTTCCCAGTCACTAGCCTGAAAAACAGCAACGACTAGGGCGCAGACTGGTTCGTGCCGACAGGTTCGCCCAACAACTTTCATGCTAATTTCACCGAAATCTATATTACGGGTTGCCATTAATGCTGTTAGGCTTTGTTTGATGTCCTCGCGTACTGATTTCTCGCTGTTTCCTTCATGCTCGACAAATAAGCCTTTGCCAGTTTTTTTGTCCTGGACCCAGCCAATACCGGCCCAAGCCTCAGTATTTGGCGTATCAATTCGTTCTTCGGCCATAACAACATACAAACGATCGCCCCATTTGCCAGGCAGCTCAGATAATCCACCTTTAGCAATCTGAATTTCTGTTTCGGGCGGGATTACAGAGCTAAGCCGAATTATATTGTAGTTGGCAACTCCAGCATGATTCAAAGCTGAATCGAAAGCAGCGAGTTTAGTTGGACCAGTACCGATACCGTGGGCTATTTTTATAATCATTTTATTTCCTTTGCTAGTATTATTTACTAAATATCGCATGGCTAGAATGCCGACATCTGTCTATCACGACCTAACTGACGTTTGGTAACGGTGGATTCAAGCTTTCATGCTGGGCACTGGCATTAACTCGGACCCTAGTTTCGCGATGAGTATTAATCTTATTCTTACTGTATTTCAAGGCTAGGAATCCAACAATTCCTGCAGGAATTACAACCTTCAAAAAGTTCGCTGCGTTTTCGACGAATCCTGTTTGACCAGTTCCTGCCTCGATGCCGGTCGCCACTCCATGTACTGCCGTAACAAAAGTTGCGCCGGCTGTGGCAGTCAGTGCAGTTGATACGGCACCCGTCTTTAGGTTCTGCGTAAGTGTTTTACCGCCATCACGATAGTCGTATAGCCCTATGGTAAAAAAGCTACCCATTGTCGTACCAAGCACAGTCATCCCAAGTGCTCTTTTAACTTTACTTTTAGAATTTGCGTTCTCGACCGATTTCTCGGGCGCTTTTCTACCGTAACGATCCTTGGCGACGTTTAAAGCTGGACGAAATTTATGATGCAGCAATGAAGTGCCCACACCAATCGTGCCATCGATAAGTGCTATTGTTCCTGCTGCTGCAAGAAATGTAACCCCCAAGTTATTTGCGGACTCAATTACGGCAGTACTTACATTTCCAATAACCGCTTCATTACCAGGACCACCTTGAAGAGCTACAAGCGCTAGCGTTCCACCGATTAGCGCCTTGGTCTCAGGAGTGAGTGACTCAGCGCCAGCATCAGCCATGGCTTGCTTCATATCAGCAATGTTTTCTGGGTGCCGACTATTTCGCCACATTTGCTGTGCCACCTCGGTATATTGGTGAATCATGGGCATTTGGGATGCAACAACGTCTATCATTATTTTCCTCATTAAAAAAAGCGCCGCTCAACCCTCGGATTAAACAAACGCTTTCTTCTTCTAAAGTACTAATGCCATATTACTATAAAAAAGCAAATGATGCAAGTCTTTCTTTTTATGCTTTTGGTGTTGTGGCTATTCAAACCTACGTAACAAAAATAACTACTCGATTACGTAGCGACTGGTTCTTGGCGTAACCTCGTATTTTCTGAAAAACTCTGCGGGCTTTAATGCAAGTTGTATTGTTCGATACTCCGCAACACCAATGTCAAAGTCAATGTTTGCAAATTTTATGCCACGCGAATCAAACCATTTGGCGTAACGGTGAACAGCCAACTCAAAAACCCCCGGAATCGAGTAATCAAACTTTGCGTACGGCACAATTACGTAATCTGGATGCGCACTGTATTCAAAAAGAAGAATGCTGGAAAGCTCACCACGAATAAACAAACACAAGTTTTCAACATCCAGCTCTTCGGTATTTTGTATTATTTTTACGAATGAATCTTCAATATGATCCGCCAGATAATTAACTGCTCGGCGATCCCAACTTTTGTACATATCCAGAAGATCTTTGAGGTCTTCTTGATTCGACAGGTTAATTTGGCGAAGTGCGATCGAATCTTCGGAGATGTCAACCATCAAACGTTTAGCTTTTGCGCGCTTAAAGCCTGGGACAGCCTCGATTGAGGCATAGTCGCTAACCCTTAAAACACACTCGTCGAACTTTCGCTGACTGCGACACGAAAAAAGCCCGGGAAAACGAACCTTATTTAGCACAAACTCTGGAACATGCACCAATCGCGGTTCGTCCCCTCGTTCGCGCTGCCAGTCGAAGATTTCGCAGATCGATTGATCGACCTTACTTGTTCCAACAAGCGAAAGCCCTGACCCTTCTTCATCCCCCGGCAGCCAATAAGAAATAACCAAGTTGCCATTTAGCTGTGCGACCCTACAGTCATCAAGCGAGCTCCACCAGGTCATGAGTGAGGAGAACGCATAATCTGAAATCGGTGGGTAGCCCTTGATGAGCTCCTCCCACTTCTCACGGTCGGCATAGGTTAAAGAGGAAAACTCTGGGAAAGTGGCGAAGACATGTTTTTTGGGCTTCATCTTCTTCCACCCGAGCCTTTTGGTGTTATGGTGTACTTTCTGAAAAAATTGTTAGCATTTATGCCGACCATAAAAGTTCGCAAGGATTCTAGGTCGTAATCGGGTCCAAGATTAACATAGCTGCACCCGAGGCTCACGAAGTGTTTGGCAAACATGTAGCCAATAAGCTCGAAACCGAAAGTTATTGGATGAGTAGCTTTTATATGCCTCATAATGACGTACCTTTTATCAGTTGGAATTTGGAACAGACAAAACCCCATAAGCCGACCGTCGGCAAAGAGGCACAGATTGTCTATGCCCAAAAGTTCAGCATCCCTAATTTTTGCCAGCATTGCATCTTCCTCAACCGTCCCGTAATCATTGATCGGATTCTTGCTACGCCATTTCAGTGCTTTAAGTAAGATACTTTTATCCTTTGCAATCCCCAGATCAAGACTCTGTGTAACAATCTTCTCAACTCCGTACTGTTTCAGAGACTTCTCAACTTTTCGCTTCCAGTGAGGAGCCATATTTCTTAGTGGATAGAACTGTGATAGTGACATAACGTATTCATTCGCACCTCGATCTTCCTCAAACTTAAACATGTCGTAATAATGTATGTTTCTTAGAACGGGCTCCGGAACATTGATCAGGCGTGGCATTTCATTTTTATTCTTCAAGTGATCGAAAATTGCACAAATCGACTCATCCAGTTTGTTTTCGCCAAAAATCGATAGGCCGCTATGCTCCTCATCGCCGGGCATCCAATAAGAAATAATGATGTTGTCGTTGAGCTGACTTACTCTCATGCTATTTAATGGATTCCACCATGTCATGAGCGCAGGGAAAGATATATCGTAGATCGGTGGGTAGTCTTTTGTGAGACTTTCCCACCTCCCCCGGTCGGCTAGGGTTAGCTTGGAGAATTTGGGAAATGTGGCGAAAACATGTTTTGAGGGTTTCACGATTTAAACCTTGTTTGAGCCAAATATATCACCGTTGGTCAAAAACCTAAAGCATAAACGCTGGTCACGCAGCAGTTGACAAACTCATCAGTGCCGCCTATAACTAAGCACGGAACATTAGAAGCTAAGACGGTGCATTGCCCTTCCGGGGTGGTGCACTGTTTTGTTTAAAAAGGATATACCATGGCACAAAAAATACTCATTATCGAAGACGATCAAGCAATCTCACAGATGTATCGTATTAAGTTTGAGGCTGAGGAATATGCTGTTGAAACAGCTGAGAACGGTAAGCTTGGGTTAGCGTTAGCAGAGAGTATGAAGCCAGATATTATCTTACTTGATCTTATGATGCCAGAGATGAATGGTGATGAGATGTTAGCGAAGTTACGGAAGACTGCTTGGGGTAAGAACATCAAGGTGGTTATTTTGACGAATATGGGGGAGGCCGAGATAGCCGAACACGTGCTAAAACTCAGTATCGAAGGCTTCGTGCTTAAGGCGCAATACACCCCGAGTCAGGTTGTCGACAAAGTAAAAGAGATCCTGGCCGATTAGACAGACGGCTCGGCGGTGGACAGCCCTCTCTCGATCTGATACCGTATAGTACAAGTATGCAAAAACAAAAAAATGCCCGGATTGTTGTTGTCGAAGACGAACCGCCAATTTTAGCTATGTATAAAATGAAGCTGGAAAGCTCCGGCTTTGAGGTAGCAACAGCCGAAGACGGCAAGGAAGGCCTGGAAGTAATCGAACGAGCCAAACCTGGCTTAATTTTGCTCGACCTCAAAATGCCCATTATGAGCGGCGACGAGATGCTCGAGAAGCTTCGCGAAACAGATTGGGGTGCCGACATCCGCGTGATTATACTGACCAACATTAGTCGCGATGAGGCGCCGCACAAACTCCGATTCCTTGGTGTTGATCGCTACATAGTCAAAGCCCATCACACGCCGAGCCAAGTCGTTGAGGTCATTCAAGAAGTATTGGGATATAGGTAAAACTGTTTTCAAATTGTTGTAAATTTTGTTTTTGTTTCACGCTTGAATGCGCGTAGAATCGGAACTTGTGCCACAAAAACATAAAATACTATTGATCGAAGATGACGACGCCATTCGCCAGATGTACGCCTTAAAATTTGAGGCCGAAGGGCTTAAAGTAAAAATTGCTGAAGACGGGCGAGAAGGTCTACGAATTGCTCAAAGTTTTAAGCCCGATCTACTGCTGCTTGATATAAAAATTCCGACCATTGGCGGCGAGGATGTTTTGCAGATCTTGCAGACAGAAACTGAGTGGGCCAAAAAAATGAAAGTCATCATTATGTCTAACATCAGTAAAAGTGTTGCACCACCAAAGTTGCGCAAGCTTAGAATTGACCGTTATATTGTCAAAGCACACTATACCCCATCACAAATCGTGAAAGTTGTCCACGAAATGCTCACCGAGATGGTTTAGCGCACTCTAACCCTCGCCCGCCTGAAGCGTCAGCCGAGCCCTCTTCCACTTTTTAGGAGGGAGGAGATACCACTTTGAATTTATTTCAAAATGGTATCGGAGGGGCAAGCCCCTCCTCCATTTCTGACGTATTGCGTCACGAGGCGAAGCCTCGCTTTAGGGGGAGTAGGTCTTTGTTTGTATTTACTGCAAACAAAGAACAGAGGGGTGCGCCCCTCTTTGTTCATACTTCAGGGGGAGGAGATACCGTTTTGAATTTATTTCAAAACGGTATCGGAGGGGCAAGCCCCTCCTCAATTTAGGGGGAGGAAAACTCGAATTCGAATTTATTTCGAATTGAGTTTGGAGGGGTGAGCCCCTCCTTCAATATATATGGTAGTATTAAATAATGGCGAGCAAAATTGCAATTATCGAAGACGATCAAGCAATCTCACAGATGTATCGTATTAAGTTTGAGGCTG
>CAYQXB010000006.1:0-1062 GCA_964421475.1 uncultured Candidatus Saccharibacteria bacterium | reverse complement strand
TAGCGTTAGCAGAGAGTATGAAGCCAGATATTATCTTACTTGATCTTATGATGCCGGAGATGAATGGTGATGAGATGTTAGCGAAGTTACGTAAGACTGCTTGGGGTAAGAACATCAAGGTGGTTATTTTGACGAATATGGGGGAGCAAGAAATCCCAGATACAGTCAAAAAACTCGGTGTGGCCGCTGTTATTCTCAAAGCTGACATGACCCCGCGACAAGTCGCCGAGCTCGTCAAAAAACAACTCAGCTAGAGTTTAATTTTAGTCTTCTTTTGACTTTTGGTCGCAAAAGTTGAGCAAAACTCTGAGGTGATTGACTCCTTGTTATTGTCTCACTGTCATCTAGGGCATTCTTCGGAGAAACATCAGGAAATCGGTTCCTGGAACGAACAACGCAATACCGCTATACTAGTAGTATGAAAATTGCACTCTTAGGCTTTGGTCTACAAAATCGTTCGGCGTACATTTACTGGAACCAGCCCGAAAACGAAATCACAATTTGTGCTCTACAAGATCCCGGCGATTTGCCTGGCGGCGTGACCAGTGTTATTGGCAACGAGTACCTGGATAATTTGGAGCGATTCGACCTATTGGTGCGCTCGCCGTCTATTCACCCCAAGCAAATCATTCAGGCTAACCCCGAAATTCCGAATATCCTGGAAAAAGTTACCACCTGTACTAACGAATTCTTTCGTGTTTGCCCGGCGCCGATTATTGGCGTAACTGGCACCAAGGGCAAGGGCACAACATCGACACTGATTGGCAAGATTCTGGAAGCTGCCGGGCACAAAGTGCACCTGGGCGGCAATATTGGAATTCCGCCGCTCGAACTTCTCAAAAATGATATAAAATCAACCGATACGGTCATTTTGGAGCTGGCAAACTTTCAATCAATCGACCTAAAATATTCACCTAAAATTGCCATTTGTTTGATCGTCAAAGAAGAGCATCTGGATTGGCACACGGATATGTTTGAGTACATTCACGCTAAGCAGCAGTTGTTTGCGCATCAGACCCCTGACAACCTGGCGGTCTATAACGAGCGCAGCGAATATTCTGA
>CAYQXB010000005.1:8087-12478 GCA_964421475.1 uncultured Candidatus Saccharibacteria bacterium | reverse complement strand
CAAAATAATCGCGATGCCTTTTCGGCCGCGACGAGTCGATTCATAATACTCCTGCACCTCTGGTGGGAGCTCTGCATCAGTTGTGGTATCAGCGCTACGCTGCCAAAATTTCCATTTCACCATGGTCTTATCATACGACAATTTCGCTAAATCAGCAACATCTTGTGCTGGCACTACTTATGGTTTGGCCTGTTCCCACAAATCTTCGAACAACATGCGCATACTCTGCGCAATAACCTTATCCGTCAAAATCGTGTTTATGACGCTGGGGTGATACACCGTAAATACGCATTTGTCTCCGTACACGACTAATTCGCCAGGATATTCGCGCTCACCCCAAAAACGAATCGTCATGCCCTGCCCTTTTAACCGATCGTACTCCAAATCTTTTCGGAGTGTTTCCGGAAAAATAATCCGCGATTTGACACCGAGTTTGGCACGCTTGTTGACGCCCTCTTGCAACACTCGCCACGGTTCTTCCAAATCATAGGATAGCCCGCTCGGTATGATGAGTGCTTCTTGTTTGCTGTGTGCCATATCGTCGAGCATTATTTTGAGCCCGTCTATACCCTCAAGATATACAACTCCCGGTTTGAACTTTCCAAGATTGTAGCGAGATTTCAGATCTGGCAGAACTTGATTGAGCCGTGCGTTTATATCTCGCAGTTTTACTTGCTCGTCAGCGATACGTTGCTTTAACGCCACTGGATCCGCTGCTGAGTAACGCTGGACTGTTTTGCTCTTGTCTACCGTCACCAAATTTTCTGCCACAAGCCGATCCAGAATCATATACGTATTGGTGCGGCTTTCGTTAGTTCCTTTCGCCAGCGTTGCCGCTGTTGCATCCGGATTCTGCAATAAATAAGCATACGCCGCAGCCTCTTTTGGGCTAAAACCAAGTCTGGCAAATAAATCATCCATATTGGCTATACTAACAAAGCTCTTCCATTTTGTCAATCATATATTGACATTTTTATATCTGTTAAATTCAACACAGTTCTTATGAAATTGACTTATAATCATAAACATTGTACAGTGTGTGAGATTAAAAATAGTTTGTAAGAATGGAGATTTTATGTCAGAACAAATTAATCCTGTCGACTGGTCAAACCCGGCAGCTGTCGAGGCGATGTTGTCCTCAGAAGGTCTTGGCGATATAGACCAAGATATCACACCAATGAGCGACACTGCTGTCGTAGAGTTTTACGCTACGGCAAGCCGGGCAAGCGACCTTGCAATCCCAACAGTTCGTTCGACACTAGAACGCTATGCTGCCGACCCAATTGGTGGCGCAATTGCTGTGCACGTGACAAGCGTGCTTGCGGCGGAGCTTCCAGCAGACGGACGAATTGACGCTACAGAAGAAGGCGTTATTGATGACGTGACAGCCGTTATACAGACTCGTGGTCTGATCGGCATTACCCTAGAGGATTTAACCCGCGCCGGCAATATCAATCCTGAACTTGGTGGTTTGCTTGCGCTTATGGAAGTAAGAGATATGATCGAAAGCACACCAGAAGACTCGGACTTGCTAACCGAATTGCGTGAACGCGCTGGCACACAAATGACCGCCGCAATGAGCGAGGAAGACGAAGCGTCTTACTGGGAAAACGATACTGATTACAACGACTACCCTGAAGAAGATGAGTCTGATGATGACTCAAGCGATGCCCTTGTTGATGATTCCGGCGAAGCATTCGAACTATAATTGAGACGCTATGTCATATAACTTCTACGACGAGTTCGCCACGCCCCCATCACCCGCCGAACAATTCGAGCAAGATATTTCTGCGCTGGGCATTCGGCCAGAACTTCTAGCAGATATGTCCCCTGAAGACGCTCGATTTGTGCTGAGTGGCGTGTCAAAGTTGCTCACGACGGTCACTCACCCGGATCGAACTGGCTTAAACACCGTACTTGGGCTTGAAGCGGCGGATATTAACGCAGTTGGTGCCCGCTTGCGCAGTGCCAACGATCATACAATGGAAGAATCGCTGGAAGCCTTGGCGCAAACCAGCACACATGTTGCAGAATATGCCGCAAGAGAATCTTTGTTGACGGCGAACGAACGAATCCTCGCCAGAAACCTACAGCTCGCAGACGCCTTACTTGGCCCGGAAACCATGAAATCATATTCGGGGCTGATTGCTTTGGATTTTTACACCGCTGGTGACGCCAAAAAACTACCCGAGTTACAGCTACTGGAACTTGGCTTTACTGAAGGTAATGTGACACAAAGTGCTGTGCTGACAAGCAACGCCGCCAAACTAGCATCAGCGTTCGGTAAACCCGCGCAGGACTTCATTGCTGAGCAGCGGCCAAGTCTGGACGATAGGCCAAAACTAGTTTATATCGACTCCGTTACCTCAGAAAAGACAGGACTTCCCGAGTACTCGTGGTGTCAGCTTGTAACTGCGAGAGGCGTTAAAAATCCGACCAGCAAAAGGGCAGCCGTGAAAATATTCGACCCCAACTCCCCGGAGACATATGAGAAGGATGATTTATTGGGCGCTGAACTACTGGGAAAACTCATATATGAACCACCTCAAGAACTTCATTCTGCCGCCGGATGGCCAGAGCTGGAACAAGGTACACAACTCGGCCAGAAAATTACTTACGGCGAAAATCCTGTCGTCCGTATTTCGAAACAACAAGCAAAAAATTTACTCGCGCAGGGGCTTATAGAGCCACTCGAAAACGAAGCCGAGCTGACACAGGCAAAGTACTTAGTACTGTTTCAACGATCCAGAAGCAAAACAGACAAGGGTTATAGTTTTATCGTTCCAGGGTTAGCGGCCGTAGCACCAGCACCGAGCCGCCCCAACCCCGGAGTTTAATATGTGCGAACAAGAACCGCTTCTTACTGAATTAAACGTCGTAACCAGTAATGTTTTCGGTAAAACCAATGCGTTATTGCAGTTACTTGCCACGGATGCCGCTGGACACAACCTCGGTAGTATATTCGATAAATCAAGAAGCAAACATCAACAATATATGAATCTCGATAGTTTTATTATGGAATCCGCCTCTCGTCTGGTTACCCAACAAGACGATCGCGGTAATTTTGCTGTGCGTTTGTATGTATTCGATCAATTTGCGCCGTATCAACTAATCGACCTGCGTTTTTCGTATGGCAATCTTTTTGATGTTTTTGCTATCACTCACAATCTGGTGATTGATGGCGAAGATTTTGGCAAGTTGAGTATTGATGCCGCCGGAAAGCCAGATATTGCTATTGATATCTTGCGCGAGCTCGACGCAAAACTCGAGCAGCCATACCAAAAGTACTGTCCGTAAATAAAAACTCTCCTACATCATTCCCATGCCGCCGGGCATGCCGCCGCCGGCTGGAGTTGCTTCTTCTTTGGGAACTTCGACAACCAGTGCACCCATCGTAATGGCCGTACCGGCAATTGAGACCGAGTTTTGAATCGCCTCGCGCGTGACGCGTTTTGGATCAACAATACCTTTGGCCTTGAGGTCAACTAACTTTCCGCTGTTTACATCAATTCCCTGTCCGGTTTTGCCGTCGCGGATTTTCGGCAGCCATTCGTCTGGATTTAAGCCAGAGTTTCGTAGCAATTCGTAAAATGGCTGCAGCAACGCCGTTTTAAGGAGCTGTTTGCCTTGCACCACTTCTTCGGTCGGATCAATCTTGATGAAATCACTGAGCGTTACGAGCGTCACGCCGCCGCCCGGCACAATTCCCTCATCCAGCGCCGCTTTAACTGCGGCGACTGCGTCATCCACCCGGAACTTCTTTTCTTCGATTTCGGTTTCGGTCGCACCGCCAACCTTAATGACGGCCACTTTTCCTTGCAGCGCCGCTCGGCGTTTATCGTAGCTTTCTTTGTCGTATTCGCTGGTCGCTTGATTAGCTTGATTGCTGATTTGTTCAATGCGAGCACGTACTGCCGCAGTTTTGCCAGCACCCTCAATAATCGTCGTTTCGTCTTTGGTGACAATGATTTTTCGAGCCGTTCCCACGACACTCACGTCAACATTGTCGAAGTTCATGCCCTGGTCTTCGGCAATAACTTGACCGCCAGTCAAAATCGCAATGTCTTCTAAAACAGCGCTGCGATTATCACCAAATGACGGCGCTTTTACCGCAACGACATTAAGTACGCCCTTTAATTTGTTCAGGATGAGCGTGCCGAGCACGTCACCCTCCACATCTTCGGCAATCAGGATGATATCTTTTTTGCCAGCCTGAGCAAGTTGTTCGAGCAATGGCAAAAATTCTTGCATATTGCCGACTTTTCGATCAGTCACAATCACCGACGGCTTATCAACAATCGCTTCCATGCGAGTTGCGTCACTGACCATCAACGGGCTCACAAAGCCGCGGTCAAAGGCAGCATTGTGGGCTATGATTTTTGAATCCCCGA
>CAYQXB010000005.1:6251-8077 GCA_964421475.1 uncultured Candidatus Saccharibacteria bacterium | reverse complement strand
CTTCGACGACTTCGCTTTCCATTTCCAGGCTTTGGCCTTCTTCGACGGTCACCACGCCGTCCTTGCCAACCTTGTCAATAACTTCGGCGATCAACTGGCCAATTTCGGCGTCACCAGCCGAAATAGTGGCGACTTCGGCGACGCGTTTTTTATTGGCCTTAATATCTTCGCTTAATGTGTTCAATTTTTTGAGCACATCAACGGCCGCTTTTTCCAAACCTTTTCGCAGCTGCATTGGGTTGTGCCCCGCAGCGATCAGTTTGTTGGCTTCGTTCAAGATATGGTAGGTCAAAACAGTGACGGTCGTTGTGCCATCACCGGCCACGTCGTTCATTTTGCTGGCGGCTTGTTTGATTAGTTCGGCGCCGACTTTGTAGCCCAGTGTTTCGTCGTCTTTATCTTCGATTTCGACACCTTTGGCTACCGTTACGCCGTCGTGCGTGACCGTTGGATTGCCGTAACTTTTGTCGATCACCACGTTGCGGCCTTTTGGCCCCATGGTTGTTTTAACGGCGTTGTATAAAATTTCGGCACCGGCCAGGACGCGCGCCCTTGCATCATTATCGTAAAAAACTTTTTTTCCCATCAAAAACTCCTTTGTCGTTAACTTTTGAATTTAGAATTTAGAAGTTGGAAGTTCGAATTTGAAACGTTTTGTGCTGTATTCAAAATTCTACATTCCATATTCGAAATTCTACCTGACGGTTGCGATGATATTTTTCTTGTAAACCAAAGTGTAGTCGTCTTTGCCGACTTTAACAGTGGTGGCTTCGTACTCATTTTTGTAAATAACCCGGTTGCCGACTTTTACGTCGTCGACATCTGAACCAACCGCTATTACTTTGGCAGTTTTTGGTTTTTCTTGGGCAGCGTTGGGCAAATAAATGCCGCTGGCTGTTTTTGCCGCCGCTTCTTCGGCTTGTACCACAATGTAATCTGGCATCGGGTTGATAGGTGTTGCCACGATTCGTCCTCCTTTTTTACCTCTTATTAGATCGGTTTCGTACGAGGTATTGTACAGAAAGAAATTAGCACTCGTCAAGTTAGAGTGCTAATGCTTATTCCGTTGTCGGGGAGTTATAGTTTTATTGGACCGAACAAAAACTGACGAATATCGTTAATTGCGGTCGGGCTCTGGATCGTCAGATATCGCCGCTGCATAAAATCAATTAAGCTATCGGGACCAAGCCGCTCCTCGGTTACTACCAGCGGAAAGATCTCTTCTTGCGCCAGCGCTTCAAAGTCTTCTTCGAGCTCCCACGCCCGGTAGCCTCGCGTCGTTACCGCGTCGAGCGCATAGACTTCTTGGCGATTTTGTTCATCACGATTTTGGACGGTTACAAAGAAAGTTGCTTTATCGATAGCGCCGTCCCTACCCTCCTGAACAGCAAACACATCGCTCTCCTGATACACCAGCACTTCTCGGTTTAGAGTATTCCGGCTCATACTAATTAGTATACTTTCCTTTTTGGCGACCAGCGCCAATAACGTTAAAGAATTTGTACTCGCTGGCCTTATCACGCGTTGCCGTCAAAAAGCCAAATACCGGGACCGAATCTTGCCCCGTAGTCTTCATGCGACCTACCTCTGTTAAGTAGACATTTACCAGCACTCCGTTTCCTCGTTTTGCGTTGAAATAAATGGTGTGCGGAAAGATCGTGTCATGAATATGATGCAGGCCATCCGCCCCATTGCTATCCATGATGCGGATTGTAGCTTCAAAAGTTTTGTCGTCAATCATGCGCTTGCCGCCCTTTGCGCCTTTCACAGAATCTCGATAAAATCGCGCAAGCTGTTTGTCTGTTCCGGTCATATCGACAATGCGC
>CAYQXB010000005.1:0-6241 GCA_964421475.1 uncultured Candidatus Saccharibacteria bacterium | reverse complement strand
ACACTAACTTAACCGAAGGAAGCACGAATTCAGCGCCGCCGGCCGGATGACCAAGGTAATTAGGCACCAGTAACGTTTCGGCTGGCGTAACTGCGTCAAACAAAGCGGCTTGGTTCGCCTCAATATTCACCGTATTCCGCAGAACCAGGCTGGGATCAATGCTCCGCTGGCGAGCTTGGGTTAGTACCTCAATCGAAGTCATAATCATCATATTATACAAAGTTTTATTACTTTTTTCAAGGTGTTACAATATTGCTAGTGACTAAACAAACTAACATAAACCAAAAAGTTTTGATGTCGGGTGCGCAGTATTTTGCCGATGATTTCGCAATAAATCCTCTGATGGATAGCTCGTTGGTGATTGACCGCAAAAAAGCCGCGCTCGAACATGCCGAGATAAAAAACGCGTTCCAACAAGCCGGCATCGAAGTTGTGCAAGTCGACGCCCCTGCTAATTGCCAAGACGGCGTGTACACTGCCAACTGGGGTTTGTATCGTGGCGGCAAGATTATTCCTTCGGTTTTGCCCAACAAGCGCCGGGGTGAAATGGCGCACGCCCGTAAAATTTTCAAAGATTTAGGACTTGAAGTTATCGAGCCGCCGCGCTTAGCGTTCAGCGGCCAAGGCGATGCCCTGGCCTGCGGCAACTATCTGTTTATGGGCAGTGGCTATCGCACCGATTGGCGTATGCAAAAATTTATTACACAACATCTGGGTTTTGAGGTTATTTCGCTCCGCACCATTCCCCAATTACAAAACGAAAAACCAGTTATCAATGCTATTACTGGTTGGCCGGATAGTTTTTTCTATGATATTGATCTGGCCTTATCCGTCATTTCGCCGCAGTTAATTGCCTGGTGCCCCGATGCGTTTGTGCCCAGGAGCCAAGAAATTATCCGCAACCTTCCGTTAGATAAAATTGAGGTAAGTTACGACGAAGCCGTCAAAGGCTTTGCCTGCAACTTAGTTTCAACCGGCGAAACGGTTATCATGAGCGACCACGCGCCAAATTTAAAAACCGCCCTGGAATCCAAGGGGTTAAAAATTATCTCGCCCGCGGTTACAGAGCTACTAAAAGGCGGCGGCTACATCCGCTGCGTCAGCTTAACCCTCGATACGTAAGCGACCGGCGAGCTGCATAAATCGTAACGCCATGTCAGTATCTGCGGTTGTTGCACTGGCGTGTCTGGCGCCAGGAACTTCTCGAATCTCATCAATTGTCTGCGCTTGCGCTTCATCTATCAAGCCAAACGCTTCGGTGACCGCTTGATCTAAACTAGGCTGTTCTAAACTCATCTAAAATTTCCCGTGCTCTTTCTGTTGCCAGGCTCATCAATGGATTTTCACCATCTTGGATTCCAACACCTTGTCGGGTAATGCTCAGATTAAATCGCTCACCCGTTTCCTGCTCTGGAATTGTAATACCGTCTAGGTCTGCACCCATTGCCACATTTGCACGACGAAACCATTCGTCAATGACTTCAACACCGTGTTCTTTCACGAAATCACGAAACTGCGTCGAAGCAATACGCTCACGCCATCTCAGCATTTCCTCGGCTTGATCTCCAACACCTTCAAAACCAATATTCATTAGACGAAAACTATATCATATAAAATGATTTAGTTCAAGCCAAGATGCCCATGAATCGCCTCGGTGTTTTTTGTAGCTTCTTGGGTTGAGTTGCTGGCACGCACTCCAAGATTTAGGGCGTTTGATCGTGACGCAACCGGAAATGCGCTGACCACCTTTTTAGTGACAGGATTCATCACGAGTCTTATCTGCATTTTTGATGTTCCATCAAGCATGGTCGCTTCACCTTCATTTAGGAGGGCGCCATTTTCTTTAAGAGTATCTTTGGCTGTTTCTCTACCATCATAAGCCTGCTTTACAGCTTGCAAAACAGCAAGCGCGTCATACTCTTTAGGAAACATTGTGCTGTTCCCGGCTTTCTCAAGACCATGGATTACGGTTCGGCCTTGATATGGTTCGTAGCGGCGCTCGGCATATTGCTTGAGTTTTTTGCTGTTTGCACCTTCGAGATAAGAACGGTCCACGTAGGTATTGTCATTTGCAGCTGAAGGCTCGTGATGATATCCCAAAGCTAACGGTACACCCTCTTCACTTTCGAGTCGAACACCACCAAGAACGTGCATAACACCATCTTCGCCAGTAGCATCGTCACGATAAAACATGTCCAAGAGACCGCTGTTTTGCGCAAATTCATAATCTGGACCGAGTAAATCCTGCAAGTAAGCGGTGCGCTCCGCTTCGTGAGCAGAAGCAAGCTGCTCGTCAATAATCGCATCTGGCGCAATCTGTGTTTCGATCGGCATCGGCATTGCTGGTGGTTGTTCAATTGCTGTCATGTTTTGATGTTTTTTGTTTTATGAACTGATGGTTACATACTATCACGCTTTTTGCTTATTTGTCAATTGTAGGAATTTAGAACTAATATACTTGACTAATCAATAACAGAGGTGTACACTGGTAATATGAACTATCCAACTACCCTCATTGAAGCAGTCCGGTACTTCTCTGATACAGAACGCTGTATCTCGTACATGACCACGCTACGTTGGCCAAATGGAGTTATCTGCCCTACGTGCGGGCGCGTTGATGTCAGCTACTTAGAAAGCCAGCAACGCTTTCAGTGTAAGTCGCGCCATCCCAAGCGACAGTTTTCAGTTAAGGTTGGCACCATCTTTGAAGATAGCCCGCTTGGGCTAGATAAATGGCTACCAGCCGTCTGGATGATCGTCAATGCTAAGAACGGTGTTAGCTCCTACGAAATAGCTCGTGCACTGGGCGTAACCCAAAAGACTGCCTGGTACATGGACCACCGCATTCGTGCTGCTATGAAACACGGTGGCTTTGACAAACTGGATGACCCAGTAGAAGCTGACGAAACCTATATAGGCGGTAAAACCAGTGAAAAACGTGGACGCTTTAGTAACAAGTCAGCCGTAATTGGTGTCGTGGAAAAGAAAAAGGATGTTGGTCAAATACGAGCCTTTGCCACGAAGCATACAGACGCAACGATTGCTCTGCCGTTCCTGCGTGCTCAGTTAAAGCAAGGTGCTACGTTACACACTGACGAAAGCCGTATATACCACCGAGCTAAGTATGAGTTTCTGCATGAATCAGTTAATCACCATAACGGTGAATACGCTCGTGGTGCTGTATCTACCACGACCATTGATGGCTTTTGGAACTTAATGAAACGCTCCATCAAAGGAACGTATACGCATGTATCTGCCAGTCATCTAAACAAGTACGTTGACGAGCATACATTCCGCTACAACACCCGTGCACTCAAAGACAGTGAACGCTTTAATCAGTGGTTTACGGGCTGTAACAGACGACTCCTGTATAAATCACTCGTACATCACTAACCATTCACCCTATACATTAATAAGCTTCTTATTCAACAGACGTTATATATGCCCTTTCTATTCCTTTTTTCTTTATAAATAAAGTAGCATTTTCTTTTTCTTCTCTCTCGCTATATAGTGAGTGGTAGTGTGAGCGGATGGTGGTAGCTTGCAGAGTAATGTGAGGTATCGCTATGGATAGTACTGAGACTAGATTGACCAGACAGCAGTTAGCAATATTAGAGTTTATGTACTCGTTTCGGTTTGTAACGACGAAGCAAGTACAGAGATTCTTAGGTAAGAGTCAGGTACAGCAAGCTCAGCAAAGATTAAATACGTTACTAGCTAAACAATACATTGGTCGTCGGTATAACAGTGAAGATAAGCTGCTTGGTAGATATGCTGCCTATTTTCTATTGCCAAATGGCTTGGAGCTGCTCAAAGGCTATGGTGACACCAAGGCGCTGAGACTGATGCGTAAGGATCCGACCGCTTCCCAACGTTTCATTGACCATAACATTGCCATTGGTGATGTTGCAGCTGAGTTCAAGCGGATATACAAGAATGTGCTAGACGAAGTCGTATTCCAAACCAAGACAGACCTTATGAAGGCATCTCGGGAAGCGTTTGAGTACACCTGGGATGGCAGTGATGACGTTCAGCAAGACATCGACTACTACCCAAAACCACTGCCAGACGGCTTCATTGGTGGCTGGTCGAGCGTCATGGATACTTTACTAGCTGACTGCTTTGTTGAAGTCTGGCATGAGAGCGTACCATTCTGGGTGTATAGAAAACGCATCCAGTACCTGATTGAATATGCTATCGAGGAAATCTGGAAAGATTACCTCGATAGCGACTCACCGCTAACCTTACTGGTCTGCGATAGCCCGACCCTGCAGCGCCGGGTACAGCGTTACTTACGCCGCATATACGACAGCCTGGGCGATGACTACCAATTCCTGGTTACTAACCGGCAAACACTAGCAGAAGCCAAAGACAATGACGCCATCTGGACACGAGTGGATGATGAAACCACTGAGACTATACGGCTGACGGATGTGCCGGATGGGTATTTTGCGAGTCGGTAGCGGAGAAGCTTAAGATAGCTACTGTGAGCTATACTAGAAATTATATGAGTGAGTTTCCACCTATCTCAAACCCCAGCCCAGAAACATATGGCAGATCGGCATACTGGGCTTTGTCATTTTTTGTACAGCTAGGCATTGGTAACGCCCATAATACAGCAAGCTATATTCAAAAAGCTGTCGCCTTCTCGCTCGGCTCAGAGATTGATCCAATGGCAGAGATAGACACCGACAAGAATGGCCATGACAGAATCCTGATTGGTTTTACCCTGCAAGAACGGCAAACGCTTGAACGTGCGCTTGGCGTAGGAGTGGCGGCCGTCAGAACAGCGTTGGAAACAGCCGGCCTTGGCATGCATGCAACAACCAGTGTCGTCACCCTGGAATACCAAGATCAAGCTGGCGGGTCTGTCGGCTACTATAACATCACACAAAAAGCTATGGAGATAGAAATGGCAATCCAGCAATTTGGTGATTTGGATAGCGAAAGATTCAATACGTAGTTAGAGCTTGAAGGTTTCGTATGGCTTGAGGCTCGATTGATTTTCAACTATCATTGGTACAATCTGGCTGTCTTCAAACACGGGGTTTGTGTCTTTTACCGAATCTATGTCTACCCAATTATATTCATATTTGTCGGTATTTTTGGCGTTTAACTGATGTGGTAGCGTTACGGCAAATATGTGTGAAATTGTGTGATACACAAACTCATCATCGTGCGTGATGATGACCTCTGCAACAGTTATTAAGTTCGGTGTATCAACAGGTTCAGCAAAAAGCTCTTGTAAAAAGAGAGCTATACTCTCCTCGACCGATTTGCCAAAGTGGTGTAAGCAACCAGGCAACATGTACTTGTTTAGCAGCTCCTTCATGCTGCCAGTACGATTAGCGATCAGTACAGAGTCTCCGGCCTTGATAATGCACTGTACGAGGGGCTTTGGCAATGCTGTACGGCTCAGCAGATTGGAGTTGGTAAAGTTCGCCCACCTTGCGCCTTTTGTAGTGAGCCGAAAGCCCTCATTGTGTTTTTCAATCAGTCCTCGGTTAATGAGCTTATTTGCATGATACATAAACAGACTGTTTTCTACCCCATCTTCTTTAAGACCACTGAAGCGTACGGGCTTATCAGAGGCAGCTAATTGCTGGATGATCTGTGCCTGTAGGAAGTGGTCAACGTATTGTTTAGTTAGAAAATCATCAGTCATTACCTATTCATCATAGCAAACTACAGGTAAAAATGTTTTTACTGCTTTTATTACCTCCTTTGAGTACACTGGCGTTGTAACCTAAAGAAAGGAGTTACCAGATGGAAAAACCAGAGTTTAGAAGCGAACAAGAAGTTCAAACAGTAGAAATAGTACAGAGAATAGATGGCCAGGGTATTTCGATCACCCAAAGACTAGAGGTGCGGTGTAATGAGTTGTCTCACGAAGTAGGGCATGTTGCGATGTCACCACGCGACTCAACCCAAGACAATAGAGATAGCTATACACCACCAGATGACTTCGACACGCTCCACTACATGGGAGGATATAGTGATAAGAGGCCTAGGGCGACAAGTACGGCACGGGATCTTACTGGCATAACTGATAACATGAGTCATGACTTTGATGCACCTTGGTATCAGGGGCGAATATAAGTTGTTCAAAATGGCCTCAAATGTATACGAAACCATAAAACTTGATATAATGAAGCAGGAGCCTCAATAGGAAAAACAAAAATGAGTGAAAAACCGCTAAAAATAGATGTACAGTTGCCTACCGAGAAAGCAGAAATCCTTG
>CAYQXB010000004.1:1872-14172 GCA_964421475.1 uncultured Candidatus Saccharibacteria bacterium | reverse complement strand
ATTTCATACTTATGGATTTCATAGTAGCCCCTCTTACTTCTGTTTGTTGTAAAACACGAAACCATGGGCACCTCACATAGCGCTTATGGTGTATTGGCTCAAGTGTACATCACGAGTGGTGGTTGTGCAATATGTATGACGTCGGGGTTTTGTACAAGCTCGCAAAGTCAGACCTTGCGAGCTTGTACAACTGGCGCAAGCTGCTTAGCTCAGTTGGTCGCGGGAGAGCAGTTGGGCGCGCATTTGGGCGAAGCGTTTTTGTTGGTCGGCGGCGACTTCTTCTTCGGTTTTTGGTTTTTGGCCATTAGCCGCGGCTTGTTTTGCCTCCGGTTTACCGCCACCGTTGCCGCCAATAACATTGACGACAGGAATCACAATCGGTGAACGCTGAGTTTGGTCGTACAAAAAGTGCGTCACGTAATCTTTAATTTCTTGTTTGAATCGGTCGAGATCAACCCGTTTGAAACGCTGACTAACCGCGCGGCGAAGCTCGGCGCGCAAGCCGTTCATCAGTTCTTCGTTGTCGCGGATATAAATGAATCCGCGGGTAATGATATCCGGGCTGGTTAACAGCTGGCCAGATTTTTTATCAACGGTCAGAACGATCGTTACCAAACCTTCTTCGGACAGCATAATGCGGTCTTTGACCACTACGTTACTGACTACTGAGCCGGTTTGATCCACCAGCAAACTACCATGCGGTACTTGGCCGGCAAATTCGAGCTTATCTTTGCTCAACAAATACGAATCGCCATTTTTAGCGAGCGCCATGTGATCGCGTTTGATGCCTTCCTCCACGGCAAGATCGCCGTGATACTTACGCCGCAGCATACCGCCGTGTACCGGAATAAAGAACGTTGGGTTCGCCATGTGGAGCATTTCACGGAGTTCATCGCGCTTGGCGTGACCCGAAACGTGCAGCGGGCCACAGCCGTCAACCTCGTGCGTTGGGTGACGATACAAGTGCAGTCCCATCTCGGCGAGATTATTGCCGATCATGTCGTAGCGAACTTCGTTGCCAGGGATTGGTGACGAGCTCACCACCACTGTATCACCGGGCTTGAGCTTAATGTGATTGTGCGTCCCCTCAGACATGCGTTGCAAGGCAGCATTTGGCTCGCCCTGCCCACCGGTACACATTACCAATAGCTGATCGTCTGGCACATTATTCGCATCGCGCATGGCAATGAATGTACCTTTTGGCACTTTCAAAATTCCTTGGCGAACAGCAATTTCGGCGTAGGCCATCATGCTGCGACCGTCGAGCGCAATTTTGCGACCAGCCGCTACCGCCGCATTGATAATCATCTGTGTTCGGTTCATGTTACTCGAGAACACGGCACAAAATACGCGGCCCTGTGCCTGATCAATAATGTCATGAAAACTTTGCTGCAGCGTGTGCTCGGTTGGCGTTCGGCCTTCAACATCGGCATAACTACTTTCAGAAAGCAGCAACGCGATTCCTTCTTTACCAAGTTCGATGATACGCGCTTTGTCGGTCGGCTTGTTGTCGAGTGGCTCTGGATCAAGACGGAAGTCGCCCGTTGCCAAAATTCGCCCCACCGGCGTATCAATGCACACTGCGCCAGCTTCTGGAATGGCGTGCGTCACGCGAATGAGCTCAAAAATAAACACGCCAGCTTTTAAGCGTTCGTGATTATCCATGTTCATAACCACAATTTTTGGCTGGAAAGCCTCAGTGCCAGCTGGCACGTCTTCGAAAGTTTTTTCGATAATTCCGGCTGAGAATTGCGAGCAATAAATCGGCGCCGGGAATTTTGGCACAATGTGCTTCATGCCACCAATGTGATCCAGGTGTCCGTGTGTCACAACGTACGCCTTGATTTTATGCTTGATCGTTTCGAGGTAACTTGGGTCAATAATTTCGTAGTTAATACCCGGCAAATCAACGCCCAGGTTGTTACCGCAATCTAAAATAATCGCATCATTTTGGTACTCAATCACGGTGCAGTTTTTTTCGCCCACATCGTCGAGCCCACCAAGGAACGTGACCTTTACTTTGTTAAAATCATCAACGATGGTGTTGGCGCGCTCCAGTTTTTTGCCTTCTGCGCTCTGATACTCGTTAACGAGTTTTTGGGCCATTTCGGAACTTCGGCGCTGCGCGCGAAGTGCTTCACCACGATGCGTGCCATTACTGCCACGCGGCGCTGGCGTACTGCTTTTGTCGCTGCTTCTTTTGCTTTGGCCACCACGAGGGTTGTTTCGGGTGTTATTTTTTGGACCATTCGAATTGTTTCGAGGTCTTGGCGGTTTACCTGCCGGTTGGTTATTTGGTTTTTTATTATCCATATTGTTTCTCCTTTCGTTTTTCGTATAAGAGAATTTAAATTTTTTCTAAAATAAGTGGAATCTGAGCAAAATCATCAATAAGCGTTTGTCTCATGCCGCCGTTGTATAATGCTGCCGCCGGATGGAATAACGGCAGGATGACCCAGGTCATAAAAGCCTGCTCGTTTTTGCCGCCCTTCGAACTTCCAAATTCGAAATTCTTCATTCGAATCCGCTTCGGTTGGCCATGTACTTGGCTGATTTTCAGCCCGGGCAGAAAGCATTCCATCGAATGCCTGCCCAGAGTGATAATCAGTTTTGGCTGAATGATTTCCATTTGTTGTTGCAGGAACGGCAAAAAAGCTGATTTTTCTTCGGGAAGCGGATCGCGATTATTTGGCGGCCGATATTTAACAATGTTTGTAATGTAGATGTCTTTTCGCTCCAGCCCAATCATCTCTAACATTTCGTTTAAAAACTTCCCGGCGGCACCGACAAATGGAATTCCCCGTAAATCTTCGTTTTTGCCCGGCGCTTCGCCGATAAACACGATATCTGAGTCGATATTCCCGTCACCGAACACCAGCTGCGTCGCGCCCGCAGCCAGATCCGGACAAATTTTGTCGTCCAAAATCTGCCGCTGGAGTTCGTCTAGTTGCGTTTGTTTATTTGTCGCCATAGCTTTTTAAAATTCCCGCTGTGTGTCGCATGACCATCGCCAAGCAAACAAATGCCAGAAGGTAATACCAGACGTTGCCGTCACTCTCGGTTGCAAAGAGTATAAATACGCTTGCAAACGCGCTGTAAGCAACGATTAAAATCGTGCGCTCACCCTTGGAATACTGCTTTTTGCCGGCCTTTTTGGGCGCTACTTTTTTGGCAACAACCCTTTTGGCTGGTTTCTTTGCTGTCTTGCTGGTTGGTTTTTTCTTGCTTGGCATTTTGATTACTCCACCCTTCCCTTGTTTTCTACTCTTTGCCTACGGCTTTCATGCTGAGTTGCAAACGTCCGCGATCGTCGATACCGGTTAATATAACGGTAACATGGTCGCCCTCTTTGACAACATCACTTGGTTTTTCGACACGTTCGTTACTCATTTCACTAACGTGCACGAGACCTTCGTGACCCGGCATGATTTCCACAAACGCACCGAAGTCCAAAACTGAAACTACGCGACAGTTTTTGTAGACCGTACCGACTTCGGGCTCGGCGGTAATTTGTTTGACCCACTTGATCGCACCATCGATGCTTTCTTTGTTTGGGCTGGCAATCATGACCGTACCGTCGTCTTTAATGTCGATCTCGGCACCGGTTTCGGCGATAATCTTGTTGATCATCTCGCCGCCCTTACCGATGACATCGCGGATTTTATCAGGGTTAATCTTGATTGCTTCAACGCGTGGCGCGTACGGGCTCATTTCGCGCTTTGGTCCCTGCAGCGTTTCAAGCATGTGGTTCAAAATATGCGCCCGGCCGATCTTTCCCTGCATCAGGGCATCCTTGAGGATTTCAACCGGCAAGCCGTGAACCTTCATATCCATCTGGAGCGCCGTAATACCTTTTGGCGTTCCGGTCACTTTAAAGTCCATGTCTCCCGCAAAATCTTCGGCATCAGCGATATCACTCAAAATGTATGGCTTGTCGCCGTCCATCATCAGTCCCATGGCGATTCCACTGACTGGGCGTTTGAGCGGCACGCCTGCGTCCATCAGCGCGAGGCAGCTTGAGCAAGTTGCAGCCATCGATGTGGAACCGTTCTGACTCATGATTTCAGTGACAGAACGAATGGTGTACGGAAAATCATTTTCACTTGGTAGCATCGGCAGTAGCGCTCGTTCGGCAAGATACCCATGACCGATTTCACGGCGGCCCGGACCCATCAGACGTTTGACTTCGCCAACCGTCCAGCCTGGTGCGTTGTAGTGGTGCAAGTAGCGGCGTTCGCCCTCGCGCTCCATGGTGTCGATCATTTGCGCGTAACTCAGCGGCGCTAAGGTAACGATGTTGAGCGCTTGTGTCATACCACGCGTGAAAATACTCGAACCGTGGGTTCGGGGCAAAATACCGGTTTCTGACGACAACGGACGGATTTCACCCATTTTGCGACCATCGGGGCGAACGTTGTCTTCGATGATTCCCTTGCGCACATCTTTGTGTAGTGCCATCTGGAAGGCGTCGTTGTGTTCGTTTTTGGTCTCAACAAATTCTTCGCCGTATTTTTCTTCGAACTCTTCGTGCATGCTTGTGCGAAGTTTGTTGACCAAATCGTTTCGCTCTGGATACGGCGCGCGGAGTCCGGCGCCCAATTTACCATCCAACCACGCGTCAACACGTTTTTGAATGTCTTCGTCGGGGAGCACAAGTTCGAACGCTTGCTTTGTAACACCAACTTTTTCAACCAGTTCTTTTTGGAGTCGCACGGCTGGTTTGATTGCTTCGTGAGCATACGCCAGACCTTCGACTACTTCTTCTTCGGTAGCTTCGTTGGCACCAGCTTCAACCATCATAATGGCATCTTCGGTACCAGCTACGAATAGATCGAGTTTACTTTCGTCCAACTCTTGAGCGGATAAGAACGCTTGGGGTTTGCCATCTTTGTTCAGCCCAACGCGCACACCGGCAACGGGGCCATCAAACGGCGCGCCGGTCAGCATAAATGCCGTGCTCAGCGCAATCATCGCAATGGCATCCGGGCGGAAGCTCGGGTCAAGGCTCAAAACGGTGGCAACACCTTGCACTTCGTGCCGATAGCCTTTTGGCCACAACGGACGAATCGGACGGTCAATCAAACGACCGATTAAAATCGCGTCGTCACTTGGACGTCCCTCGCGCTTAATAAAGCGCGAACCGCTGATTTTGCCGGCTGCATACATTTTTTCTTCGTAATCGATTGATAGCGGAAAGTAATCAAAATCTTTGAGTGTTTTGTCGCTCACCATCGCTGTTCCCAGCACAACGGTGTCGCCGTAGCGTGCCAACACACTAGCGCTGGAGCGGAACCCCAGACGATTGATCTCCAAGCTCAGTGTTTTGCCACAAAACTCGGTCTCTACTTTTATAATGTCTTTTCCAAATGGATTGATTGTACTCATCACATTTGTCCTTTCTTTTTGTCTAGAATTCGTAGCGTGGTGCAAATATACGACGCTTGTGCGTTCTTCATATATCTGTAGCTACACTACGAATCTCTAGTGTTAATGTGCACAAGCTTTGTCCTTCGAAAAATCGAGGGATCCAGTCTATGCAGATTAGCGGCGGATGCCGAGTTTTTTGATGAGTGCTAAATACTCACCGCTGTCTTTTTTTGCAATATATGCCAGGTGACGTTTGCGCTTGCCAACCATTTGCAAGAGTCCACGGCGCGCCATGTGATCTTTTTTGTTGGTCTGCAGGTGCTCGGTAATTTCTTGGATGCGATTAGTCAAAATACCAACCTGAACGGCACTGCTACCGGTGTCGGTTTTGCTCTTTTGCAAATCTGTAATGACGGCTGTTTTCTTCTCTTTTGTAATCATTCGCTTGCTATCTTAGCACTTTCTCTCTGTTAATACAAGATTTTTATTCAACTGGTCAGCCTTGCTGCCGTAAACCATGTTGTGGCTGCAAAATTTGTTCACTGAGTTCTGCCACTTGCGCTTCACGCACGGCAAGTTCCTGACCAGAATGTGTTACATCGCGCACCTGAAGCGTAGTCACGCACCCAAGGGTAAGCGTGGCGACTGCCGAGCCTACTGCAAGCAGCTTGTTAGGACTTTGCATAATCGCATTTACATCGAGATTAAGGCCTCCAGCATTTGCTACTTCGCTACCTGCTACGCCAGCCCACCCTAATGCAGCTATTCCAAATAATCCAGCATGGAGTTTGTCTGCTAGATGCTGATTCCGCACTTGGTCTATTGAGCGCTTGTTCTCAAAATCTCTACTCATGGAAAGTATTATACTGCTCAAGTTTAAAATTGTCAAGGGCATTAACAGTGGTGGCGTTTTTAAGTTTAAACTCGCCGACAGAGGTGCGGCGAAGGTTGGACATGTAGGCGCCGGTGCCGAGTTTTTCGCCAATATCACGGGCTAGGCTACGAATATAAGTCCCGCTGGAAACTTTAGCCGTAAAAGTGACTTTTGCCCCTGTTACTTCGATGTTTTCGATGGAGTAGATGGTGACTTTGCGGGGTTCGATTTTGACTTCTTTGCCCTCGCGCGCTAGTTTGTAGGCGCGTTTACCGTTAATTTTAATCGCACTGAATGCTGGCGGCGTTTGCATAATTTCGCCCACAAAACTCAGAATTGCCTCTTTTATTACTTCTTCTGAGGGAATTTTTGCCTCAGTTTCAGTTTTTTCGCCCTCTTCGTCATCAGTGGTGCTGGTTTCGCCCAACTTCAGCTCAACTTCGTAGGTTTTATCAAGTTTAGAAAATTCTTGCGCGCGTTTGCAATACGAACCCACGGTCAAAACCAATAAACCTGTTGCCAGCGGATCAAGCGTGCCAGTGTGGCCAACTTTAGCCTTTTTGTTCCCTGTTTGCTGTTTGATAATCCCACGAACTTTAGCCACGACGTCAAAGCTCGTCCAGCCCTTGGGTTTGTCAATAAGCAACAATCCGTCCATGCTTAATCGACGGCGTAAAACTTGCGGGTTTGGCAGCGATCGCTAAGCGGCATTGCGACCCAGTCATCCGGATCAATGCCCGCCAATTCCATCGCTATTTCGTCACGAACCGTATTTTGAATTGCAAAATCAAGTTGCTGATCAAGCGTCATTGCCTGCCAGTCGGCAGGATTGACTTCCCAGAACGAGGCGTCAATGTCGCGCGGATCTTCGAGCAGCATGTCTTTCAAAGCTTCGGTTCTAAAAAATAAACCCAGATCGGCGTCGCCCGGAGCCGTTTGTGAAACAAATATATCGCCTTCCATAATATGCAAACTATACAATTTTAGTTAACGAATAGCAACTACTGGGCTGGTGGTGTTGGCGGCAACATTGGCGGCGGAACCGGCGGCGGTGCTAACTGAGTGGTGCTTGGACTCGTTTGTTCGGCAGGCAGCGTATCGTCAGTCATTTTGAGCGTCGGATTCGGATCTAACAGTGGCGAATTATTCGCATCAACGACCGGATAAGTTGGAGCAAGCGGTGCCGACGGTGCTAGATCAGGAGGTATTTGCGGGGCAGTCGATGTTTCTGACGCTGCACTCGTGGAAACCACTGGATCATTTGCACTTGCCTGTACTGCTGGGTCCAGATACTGCGCACCTGTAGCCTGCGGTGTCTCCAGTGGGGCTGGCGCGGCATTGGCAGCCGCCTCAACAGCTTTTCGCGCTTCGTCTAAGCCTTCGGTTGGAGTCGCTTGCGCGTGTGGACTACTGACGTCTTGTTCGATACTACTGATGGTTTCGCTATCAATAACAGGGGCGCTGCTCAACGTATTAGTTTTACCGAGGGATGGATTAGCCGCCTGTGGCTGACTGAGCGGATCAGTCGACGGATCATATGGCTGAGGCTGCGTGTTTGCGGTGAGCGTGCCGCCTCGAGTCGGTGGTTCCAGCGGAAAACTATTCGCTGGCGCAGGCGGAGGAGTCGGCAACGCGTTTATACCGTCGGAATCCGACAGCGGACGAACATCTTTAATTGGGCTGGTTGGTGCTGCGCTCGCACTTGAATCAGATGCAGCACTGGCTGCGACCTGGTCATCGCTTTTATCTTTTGGCTCGGCTGATTTTGCTTCTGCTGATTTCTCATCCGGAGTTTCAGTTGTCGGCGTAGCAATTTCTGGCAGCTCAATTGAAGTTTCGGCTGGCTGGGTCTCGGCTTCGTCGTGTTCGATGGTTAGCGTGCCGGCTTCGTCTTCCTCTGTTTTTTTGGATCCTTTTTTGCCCGAAGTTGCAATAGCTCCACCAGATTGTAGCTGCGTAGCAATTAATTGCTGGTTAGCGCCGGCAGCCATTAATTTAGCCGCCAAACTCATTGCTTGCGGCGTGGTTTTTGGATTACTGAATCGTTCGGTTTCGGCCACAATTCCGGTCAGGAACGCCGTCGCCATTTGCGTATCAACACTGTTTGGTTGTAAACCTTCGCAAATACCCAGAAGCATTTCGCACAAACTACTGGCGTTTGGATCTTCTAAATGCAGCGTGCCAACATTACCGCCGGGACCATTGTTGAGCGAAATCACCGTGGCATCGTGTAGAATTCGGCCGTGCTGCACCAGTGCTTCATCTAAATCTTCCTTGGCGTGCACGCCGAGCGCAATCACAACATCAACGTTGAAATCGCCTTGGCTAAAGTCAAAATCTTTCTCGGTCAGCGACGTGCGATACGGCGTGATAAAAATTTTAACCACGTCGTTTTCTACTTTGTAGCGAAGTTTGTCGGCCTTTGTTTTATCAAGCGCGATAATGAAATCGCGCAGCGAATCAGTCGTCTTTTCGATAGTTTCTTCTGGCTTCAAAAACTCAATCGTTGAAGGGATGGCACCACTAAACACGGCGGTTCCGTGCTTGCTAATGTGATTCAAAAAGAGCGTCAAACCAATACAGCCAGCCAGCTGATCAATATTTGGGCTGTTTTTGACGGTTACCAGAACATTTGTTGCCTGATTGATGCGATCGATAATGCTTTGGCGAGCAGTTGGATCCATCCCGTTAGAGCCTCCACGAATGCTTCGAAGCAGTTCTTAGTTGTTTTTTTTGCCTGTGATTGATGATGTGCATAGTGGCTGTAACGGGATCCATATTTAGTTGTTTGTTTTAGTTGGTATATTTACTTTGAAGATACCATAAGCGCCATGCTTTGTCTAGCGACAAGATACATTGCAAATTCCAAGCTCGAAACAGCTTTGTTTCGGTGATTTGGTGCTGATTTGTTATTTGGTGCTTGGAATTTGGAATTTTACCCCTTGTGTATCTGTTACTTCTCTTGTATACTAGGCAATCGAATCAAATATTTTACTAAGAGGAACTAATCTTAAGATGCCAATTATCAAATCAGCCAAAAAACGCGTAAAAGTTGCCAACAAAGCAGCGGTTCGCAACAGTAAAACTAAGCGTACGCTGAAAGATGCCGTGAAGGCGTTTCAAGCTGCAGTTGCCTCTGGCGACAGCAAAAAAATGAACGAAACCTTAGTTGTTGCACAAAGCGCGGTTGATACCGCCGAAAAGAAGAACATCATTCACAAGAATAAAGCCGCTCGCAAAAAAGCGCAGCTCGCTCGTGAAATGAAAGCCGCCGGCGGCAAACTAGTAAAATCGACTACTAAGAAAGCAACTCCTGCGGCTAAAAAGCCTGTTACCAAGAAACCAGCCGCTAAACCTGCAGCTAAAAAAGCCCCTGCAAAAAAGACAGCGGCAAAATCGACTGCCAAAAAACCAGCCGCCAAGAAATAATCAACTCTTTCTAGTTTTGAGCTATCTGTAAAAGCAGGTTTTGGAGGGCGTCGTCGGCGTTGAGCGGTTCCCTTTTTAATCTCGCATCAAGTTCCAGGCAATCGTGAATAAGTTTTTTGAGTTCACGGAGCGACATTTTGCCGGCAGCCGATTGACTTTTGCGCACCACAAACGGATTCAATTTGGCTGCCTTAGCGACTTCATCCACTGATTTATCACTGCCGGTTTTTACCACCGCCAGAATGTTCAGCTGCCAAGCGATCATGCCAATAATTGCCATGGGTTCGACGCGTTGTTTGCGCTGATCGGCGTAGATTTCCATGGTTTTTTTGGCGTTACCTGCAAATGCTGCGTCAAGCAATTGAAACACCGTACTTTGCGGCAATGGTTCGCACAACTCGTTAATTTGGTCGCGCGAAATTTTTTCGTTATTGGTAATTAATTTTTCAAGCTCGTTGGCCAACAGCGATTTATCAGTACCGACACGCGCCACCAAATAGTTTGCATCACCGCGCGAAATTTCGCCGCCCCGCGCCTTGGTTTGTTCAAAAACCCAGCCGGGCAAATCTTTTTCGTTCGCCCGCGAAAACTCTTTATATGTGGTGTGTTTTTGCAAAGCTTTGTAGTATTTACTGCGTTTGTCTGGTTTTTCTTCGACTAAAATCACCGAGGTTGTGGGCGGAATATTCTCGGCTAGTTTATCGACTGTTTCGAACAATTCCTTGTGCGACGCGATTGATTGCACCACGACCATCTTAGCTTCGACCAACAACGACGTGCCTTGTAGCGTGTCTACAATTTGGGCGCTCGTTGCCTCGTCGCCATCCAGTTGTTCCAGGCTCAACTCGCCGTATTGCGCCACAAATTCGCTCGTCAGCCGTTTGAGTTCGGCCTTGAGCGCAAATGTATCGTCTCCCGTCAGCGTTATAATCATCGTGGACGTATTGTAGTACACTGGTAGTAAATTATGAATTCGATAAATCCCGTTAGAGCTACTGTGTATAGTCGGCAACTTGTTTGCAAATCATACTCTATAGATCCTGCTCAGTATTTTATAAAGGCTCTAACAGAATGAGAATTATTGGACACCGCGGCGCGGCAGGTTTGGCGCTCGAAAACACGCTGAGCGGCATTGAAATTGCTCGCTTGCTCGGTGTTGATGCCATTGAAATCGATGTTCGAAAAACTCGTGACGACGTGCTGGTACTCTGCCATGATGCCGACTTGCTGCGCATCAGTGACTCTGCTGAACGTGTGATTGATCTTAGCTACGAACAGCTTCAAGAAATTGCACTCAAAGATGGTGAATCAAAAATTCCGACGCTCCGCGAAGCACTTAGAGCCGCCGGAAAAACGCCGGTAATTATCGAGCTAAAAGAATCGGGACTGGCCGATCATCTGCATAACGTGGTGGCGGACTTTCCGAACAAAGACATTACCATCGTGTCATTTAAGCACGATGAACTGCGTAAACTGCGCGAAGCAAACCCTAATACTAAACTCTACGCGTTGGAACACACCAGAGTCATTGACGCGATTCAGTGGGCGAAAATTATTAAGCTCAACGGTGTTGGACTCAATTTTTGGCTGCTCAATCCGCTTGCCTATTATTTGCTCAAACGCCGTAAACTTGCAATGTACGCGTATACGATAAATAACAAATTATATGCTCGATTTTTGCAGTTGCTCTATCCGGACGTTATGATTTGCACCGATCACCCGGAATATTTTGTGAAACATTCCTGGACCAAACTCAAAAATATTCGCTCTAAACAGCGCGCCCGCAAACGCAAATAGTTGTTTTTATTTCAAAAAGAATCAAATGAATGATACTTTTTTGAAAAAGTATCCAAAAACCTTGAGCCAACTAAAGCCACACGATCGTATAAACGACCACTTTTACCGCGCCAAAAGAACGACCCTTCGGGGTCGGTCCTCGCCATTATCTAATGGCTTGCTCGGACTAGCTTTTGGCTTGATTCGGTAAAAGTGGTCGTTTATCCGTCGGTGTTTCAGAGGCTCGGAAGCTCTATCTGCCAAGGCAGATATTAAAAGATTTTCAGAAATTCTGAAAATCACCCTACCAGTGAGGCTCTGACGAGACCCGAGCAGATGCATCGAGCTTGAGTCAGTTGGCTTGAAATGGCTTCTTTGCAAAGAAGAATTAGAGCCGAGTTTGGCAAACGGGGCAAATATGCGTGCCACGACCGGCAGCGCGGATTTTTTCGATAATTGTGCCGCAGCGCTGACACGCCGTGCCTTCTTTGCGAAACACCTTGGCAAAACTGATGTAGCTGCCCTTTTTGCCCTCGGCGTTCACGTAGTTTCGATCGGTTGAGCCGCCTTTTTCGATGCTCAGTTTTAAGACGGCGATTAGTTCTTTGTATAAAATCTCGAGCTTGGTTTCTGGAATATCCTGCACTTTTGATTCCGGGTGAATTTTTGCAGCGTACAATGATTCGTCGGCATAAATATTGCCAATTCCGGCAATCACGGTTTGGTCGAGTAATACCGCCTTAATGCCGCTCTTCTGCCGCCTTTTTAAACGTTCGACAAACTTTTCTTTTGTAAAGTCTGCGGCCAGCGGCTCAGGCCCGATTGCGTTGAAGGAAAAGCAGCGCGCTTTGCGG
>CAYQXB010000004.1:0-1862 GCA_964421475.1 uncultured Candidatus Saccharibacteria bacterium | reverse complement strand
CGGGATCAATTTTACCCAGCCGAATTTTCGCTGATCATTAAAAAACAATTTGCTGTCGCCAAAATCAAGAATCACATGCGTCGTTTTATCGGGTAAATCATTGATCAACGAATCATTCGGATGCCCCGCCCCAAACCGGGTCTCGCCTCCGGCTCGACTGTTTTCAGTATTCTGTAATCCGTCATCTGTTAATGTGGTGTTTGAGTTTTTTATGAATACTAACTGTCCGGTCATTTTGAGGTGAATCAATAGTGTATATTTTGTGTTCAATTCAATCAGCAAAATTTTAGCACGGCGCGCCACGAGCACAATACTGGCGCCAATAACAAACTGCTCGACATCGGTTGGAGCATTGGGGAAAATCTTGGGTGCGTCAAACCAGACATCCTTAATGGTTTTCCCTGGCAAAAATTTGCTCAAACCCAACCGAACTGTCTCAACTTCTGGTAATTCTGGCATGATTTTTATTGTACAGGTTAGGTTCAAGCTATAATACTTCTAATGAGTGATGCACTGGGAGATTTGCTAGCAAAACGCCGCGGGAATGAGCCCGAAGAGTTTATGATCATCCGCGAATTTGTTACCGAGCGGTTCAACACCACGCCAAAATTATCCGTTGCCCAAAAAAATATTATCATCACCATGCCGAACTCGGCAGCGGCCGGAAGCCTGCGGTTAGTACTCTACGACCTCGAGGAAATGTGCGGATCAAACTACCGTCTGGCAATTCGAATCGGCTAAGCGGCAGCAGCGTGGCGCAATTCAGCACTGACAACTAACGCCGCTTCTGCCCCAACAAGTGTTACCGGCCAACAATGTCCGTAGCCGCGGCGTTCGGACGCTACGACCGCGTCCAAAAAAGCCAGCGGTTCGGCATCCTCATCCGGACTGATTTCTTCGACCGCATCGCGCGCGGCAATAACATCATGCAGCGTTTCGAATTCGATCACCAACAAACCCGGCGACTCAGAATTAAACTCACCAATACGCTCAAATGCTAATCGCTGCATAGCTGCTCCTTTTTGTTTTTGTAATGTTCTGCTTTCAGATATACGCTTGTGTTTATGGTGCGTCAACTATTTTTGATCTGTTCGTGAGCAATATCACAAGTTTGTTATTTGGCGTATTTAAAAGCTGACGCCTTGCACAAAGTCACTGTAATTTGATACTTGGTTTTGGAACAAGCGGCGCACATTGCTGATATTGCCGTCAAAGTTACCGATTTTTTTGGAGCACGATGTTGTCCAGGTGTGCTGGATGGTGTTGTTGTCGTCGAATGTTTCAAAAACAATGCGCTGACCGAGTGGACAAGCGCCGAGTTCGTTTTCGCGGCCGCTATAACTTCGTTCGTGAGTAAAGCTTTGTCCCTCTAAACCAGCCAAAAAGTTGGTGTAGGCCGATTCGTTGTTGCTCTCGTTTTTGCTTTTGATAACAGAGTGTTCGTAGCCTTCGATAACTTGCGCGACTACTTCAAATCGTCCAACAGTAATTACTACTGAGCGACGATCTTTTTCGGCCACAATCGGACCGTTGACGGTCATGCGTACCTGCATATCGGTCGTGGCAATTTCCTGGAGTTTTTCAACTTGCTTGGCTTCGCGTTTTTCGCCGCCGTCAAACGCCGCGAAAATCAAAATACCACCGATGATTAAAACGGCAACGAGTCCAACAATAACGGCGATGGTTTTATACATTCCCTGAAACTCCTTAGGGTTGACTCCCCAATTTCAGGATAATAATAGCACTTTTACTCCAATTTTGCAATGCTTATGCTCGTACGATCGTGTGTAGTCTTACGGCGTATAGGTCACGAACGAGAATAGCGTTGTCTTCCGATAAGCGCAGCCCCAAGTACCATCAGG
>CAYQXB010000003.1:15271-17915 GCA_964421475.1 uncultured Candidatus Saccharibacteria bacterium | reverse complement strand
ATCCATAATATCGCGCAAGTTGAAGGCACTCTTGGTCTGGCCAATGATATTACGCATCATCTCGTTAGAAAGGAACGCACCGAACTTACTGACAAACCAGCCAAGCACTTCACTCTTATGATAATCACTGGTCGAGGCCATTTCTTTATTCCAAAAATCAAGTACCGTCTGATCTTTGACGTAGGCTTTGAGTTGCTTCTCAAAACCCTTATCGGTAAACACCTTCGGAATATCGATGAATGTACCGCCTTCGGGGTTCGCCATAACGGTGAGCGCGGCGTTTCGGAACCAGTGTTCATACCGCGGACCGATGATACCTTGGCGCTGCGGATCGTACAGTTTATAGAGCATGTTGATTGCTTCCTGGATTAAGAAGTCCTTTTGCTCGTCAGAATGGAACTCGAACATATTGAGTCCCATCGGGTAATCCATTTCGGCCGGACAAAAGTACACGACATCTTCGGTGCGCTCTTTTGGCACCATCGCCAGCAGTCGCTCGGCTGTATCACCGTGCGGATCAATAAACGCAAACCCGTTACCGCTAATCATGTCCTGGAACGCAAGGTTCTCGAGGAACGTTGACTTACCGGTACCCGTCTGCCCCACAACGTACATGTGCCGCTGGCGATCAAGCAGCGCCAGACGAATTGCTTTTTTAACCCCGCGGAAGACGTTATACCCCATAAACAATCCTTCGTTTGGAATATTGCGCGGCGCATCAACTTGCTTCGAAGCCTGACGCTCCAACTGTGAGGTTGGAATGTTCTTTTGATCCGGAAAGTGGAAGATACTCGCTAGCTCAACGGCGTTCAAGACGTTTTGATTATTCTCTTGCGGGAAGAATCGCAAAATAAATGCCGTGACAAACTGTTCAATGTCTTTGGCCGGCGTAAATTTAAACCCGTTCTTGCCCTGAGCATTAAAGATCGCAAAAGCCGCCACAACGTTGTTAAGCACTGACTGGGCGCGCTGTGAAACATTTGATGATGCCACGATGCGAATTGACGTTTCATACCCGGCGTGCCGAGTCTTATCATCAATCGCGTCAAGAACTGATTGATCAAGGTTTGACAGATCCTTGCCGTCAGATTTATCACCGTCCTTGCCCTCTGGTGGCTTCCAGAAAGCCTGCGCAAATTCCATAGCCTGCGAGCCAAAACTCTTTTTGTCTTTGCCTTTGCGCTTTTTGCTGGCGACTGCTGATGCCTTTTTACGCCAGCCTGGATCGGCCGGACGAAGCAATATCTGGATCCCGACACCATCTTCTTTCTCGAGTGAAGAAAGCGAGTTAAGCAGTGATTGCACTGGGTCACGCTTGAGGTCTTGGTAGGTTGCAATTGGATACGCAAATGGTTCTTTGAGGCTCAACTCACCGCCAACCGTACCGTTGATTCGTCCAACAGGACTAAAAACATTGTGTTCAGCCACTTCTTCCAACCGAGCACTTGGGTAGGCGCTGATCACCGCCTGAGTAACCACATCAACCATCGTTACCGGAACCGCGGCGTAAAATCGCACAAAGCCGTACGTTGCGATGATCTCAAACGAAAAGTGTCGCTGACCATAGAATTTACTCTTCAAACCCTTTTGAAGTGTGCTCGCGATAATCGTGTATAGAATTTGGGCCTTGGAGATATTTTCGTCGTTGATCTCGCGTTCATCTCGCTGCCCAACTTCCTTGTCTTCACTGCTTGGCGGCAAATGAATAAGAAGAGGGATCATCTTGAGGCCACGCTCGTAATTCTTTTGCTCACGAAGTAAGCGCCGCGAGTGCAAATAAAAAATCGGCCCCAGGATCGCGGCGGTAATCAGAAAAGCTAGAAGGATAAAGATGAGAGCTGCCATATCAAACCACGCCTACTTTGTTCGCAGTTCTTTATTGAACCGCCGTTTAATGTACGCTGCTTTTACCTGATTGATCTGTTCATTCTGGGCACGTGGATCATCTTTGGTTTTAGCTACGATGCTTTTGGCTTTTTCGACCCATTCTTTTTCAATGAGATCGACATCATCAGCAATTTGAGGTGTCGGAACAGCTTGTGCTGTAGCAGACTGGCCGGAAGCTGGAGTGGTCGGCTGAGCTGAAGTTGCCGCCACCGAACTAGCAGCCGGCTGCGGTAACTGACCAGGCTGATCTTGATGGGCTGGCTGTGCTGGCAACAGCTCAGGATTACGTTCACTGCCCTGTTGTTTTACAACTTCTGCAGCCGGTGCAGTAGGGATAGCCTCAACAGCGCCAGGAACCTGGACTGGAGGTAAATCGAGCAACGACTCGTTGCTACTAGCACTAGTAAGCCCAGTATTGTCGTTTGGAAGCACACTCATAACTGCTGAGCAGTATAACAAATTACTTATGCTGGCAACAGAGTAAAATAGGATTTAGCTTTTTCTAAGATACCAGATGAAAATTGCTGCGATTCCAACCACGAGGAGCACATCACGAATGGTCAGTTGATGAAGCGAACTGAGAAGTAGCAGCAAGGTAATAGCAACTGCGGTCAAGCCAGCTAAAATGTTTGCTCTCCCCGGTCGCTTCACGAGAAACCTTCCAATCAAGAAACGAGTCGTCAGATAGGCGCACACAAAAATATACAAAAATGGCAGAACCAGTAACGCAATTGGCAAGGTGTCTGGAGAGGTGTTC
>CAYQXB010000003.1:0-15261 GCA_964421475.1 uncultured Candidatus Saccharibacteria bacterium | reverse complement strand
ACACCGTACATGACGAGAGCAGCAGCAATGATTGATATTTTTTTGTGATTCATAACCATAATCGATAATAAGTTTAAACGCCGCATAAATAAAGAGCTGGACGGTAAATGCGCTCCTTTAATGTAAATTATTTGGCGCTTACCGTCCGAGCTTGACTGACCGCTCTTGCTGCCTTTAGGGCAACAAAGAGCGACGTTTTTTTATGTAAGTTTTCCTGGGCAAGATTGTTTTTGTTTTTGTAACTTACGAGTTTTAGACTACTACAAAATGCGCTTACGGTCAATAGTTTTTGTAGCACTTTAATCAACGTTACAGATTAAACTGCTTTCTAATATCATATATTTACGAACATATGTTTGTTGTTATTCATACTACTAACTCTTTATCTATGCGATTATTCTGAGTGCGCCTTGTCGCTTCGAGCCACTCATTTCTGACCATCGAATAGTTCCAACTAAGCTCCCCGATTATATAAAAAATGTTGCCCACAGACCGTACTATTCAGCAATCAATTCAGCAAAGCAACGCACTAAAAGTTGGCAATATATACTCACGATTTATATAATTTTACTCATTTTTTGAACTCAAAATTTATGACAGCACTGCACGGCGCTCTATTGTTTTGGGACAGTTTTTGGAGTAGCAAAAAGCAATCGCGATTTAGTCAAGAACCAAAACTTGCATAATGCCTGTTTACGTTAATCGTCTAATCGTCGGCTCACGTATTGTTCGGTCGCATTGTCTGCAAGTTTCCGTTGGCTTGAGCCGGACTTTGATGCCGAAATGAGGAATTTCACACATACGTGACCATCATTTTGTTTACTACAGGGGTACCTGGTACTATCCGGCTAGCTCCTGCTATTTGCATATTTTCCGCCCACTCCTCGTTCCGATAAATACATACGCGTGTCAGCACGGCGCCAGCGCCCAACAAGAAATGTATTCAAATTTTTACATGTTGGGAGCGATTTTTTGCTGTCGGTCGATTATTATTTTTTGTGCCTGGTTGCAGGCTTGTTTTGTCTGCACAGCTTCGGTTTGAAGCGTTAGGTGCTTCAAATGTAGCCATTATTTAGACGTTGAAGCGGTCTGGGTGAGTAAGTTATGCACAGCTTTCTGAAGAAAATAATCATAATCATGTTGACAGTCTTTTTAGCAATTTATAAGATGTATACAGCACTTGAATAAAAAAAGTGCTCAAAAACAAAAACGACTCTGAAACAACGGCTTCTCGCAAGCCGTTGTTCCATCAAGAACAACTCACACAAAAACTTAAAACAATAATCAAAACTCCACAAAATGAACTGCCACAAACAAGTGGCAGTTCAAATTTTATAGTCATCTATAGGACAATTTATGAAAGCATTGAGCGTCATAGAAAGCGGATTTGATGGCACGATCGCCGAGATCGAATGCCACTTATCCAACGGCCTGCCGTCAATAGTTATCGTCGGGTTTGTTAGCAAGGCAGTTGATGAAGCTAAGGAGCGTCTCCGCAGCGCTTTTGCCACCAGCTCACTCGTGTTCCCAAAAAAACGCATTACTATCAACATCGCTCCGGCTGACATTCCTAAGAACACCACCTCGTTCGATCTTGCAATTGCCGCTGCTATTCTAGCAAGCGCAGAACATATCGCCCTACCTGATGCCAGTGCGACAGTTTTCCTTGGAGAGCTAGGCTTGGATGGTGATGTTCGACCTATTCGCGGTCTTATCGGCAAGCTTATGACTGCGAAGAAACAAGGTATTCAAACAGTATTCATACCGAGCGGTAACGCAGCTCAAGCACAACTCGTCGACAAACTACGCATCATACCTGTGTCAAACCTTCAGGAGTTATACCTGCATTTAACAGGAACTAGGATCATACCGCCACTCGCCTATCAACAACCCCTGATCGTAAAGCCAGGCGGCATAGATTTTGCCGAGGTTATCGGACAAGCAACTGCCAAGCGAACCCTCGAGATTGCCGCCGCTGGTGGGCACAATGTGCTGCTCAGTGGCCCACCAGGCACCGGAAAGAGCATGCTTGCCAAAGCTCTGCCCAGTATCTTGCCCCCGATGACACAACAAGAAATGCTCGAAGCCACCCACCTCCACAGTTTGTGTAGCAAACAATACGATTCGCTCATTACTACTCGTCCTTTACGATCACCCCATCACAGCGCAAGCGACACAGCGATTATTGGTGGCGGGCAAAACCCTCGTCCGGGCGAGATCAGCCTGGCACACAACGGTGTACTGTTCTTTGACGAGTTTCCGGAGTTCCGCCGAACCGCCATTGAAGCGCTCCGCCAACCGCTCGAGGACGGCGCTGTAATGGTTTCGCGCGCCAAGGATACACTTGAGTTCCCGGCTGATTTCATTTTGATTGCTACGGCTAATCCCTGCCCGTGCGGATATTTTGAAACACACCGGGAGTGCTCGTGCCTCCCCGCAGATATCTTGCGATACCGCCGTAAACTTTCAGGGCCAATCATGGACCGCATTGATCTCTATGCGAGTGTTGAGAACGTGGCACACAAACGTCTGCTCGAAGATGATTCTCGCGCCGAACCAAGCGAGAAAATTCGCAAACGTGTCGTCACAGCCCGAGACAGACAGCAAAGTCGTCAAGAAAAAACAAACGCTCAACTTTCAACTGCAGAAATTAAAGCACTCGTCTTACTAAGTACAAACGCCAAACAACTCCTTGACGCAGCCGCAGGCAAGCTCCAGCTATCACCACGTGCTTACATTCGTACTCTTAGGGTCGCCAGAACTGTCGCCGACCTGGAGGGTTCGCCAAACATCCTTACCAAGCACGTAGCCGAAGCGATTCAGTACCGCCCAATGATAAAAACCGAGTTATAAAGTCGACTTCTTAGTTGACCTCTGTTGATCAATCTGATAGAATCAAGCACTAGCAAGCAGCAATACTAATGCTAAATGTGCTAACTAAAGGAGAGAGTTATCAGCAAAAATGTTCGCCTGAATGGTGCGATTCGGGCATCGGAACTACGAGTCATCGACGAAGAAGGTCGTCAACTCGGCATACTCTCACGCCAAGAAGCGCTGCAGCTTGCCGCACAGCAAGATCTTGATCTTGTCGAAATTTCGCCAAACGCCACCCCACCGGTCTGCAAGATCGTCGACTGGGGCAAGTTCAACTACCAGCGCACCAAACTGGCAGCCAAGAACAAGCGAAACACCAAAGTACAGGATATTAAGCAAATGCGTTTGGGGTTAAAAATCGGCGATCATGACTTGGATGTAAAATTACGGAAGGTCCAAGGCTTTCTCGACGATGGTCACAAGGCTAAAATCACCGTCTTCTTTCGTGGCCGAGAACTCGCCCACAAGGATATTGGCTTTACGCTAGCCAATCGGATCATCGAACGATTTGGTGATACAATAGCTGTCGACCAACAGCCACAACTAAACGGCAAGCAACTAATTTTTGTTATAAGGAGTCTCGACAATGCCAAAGCTAAAAACTCATAAAGGTACCAAAGCCCGCATTCGGATTACCAAAAACGGTAAGCTTTTGCGTCGCCACGCTACCGCGAGCCACTTCTTCCAAAAGAAGAGCGCTGCCCGCAAACGTGGGTTTGCCGGTGTTGATCCGCTTGATAAAACCCACACTAAGACCATTAAACGACAATTAGGAGTATAAAATGCGAGTAAAACGAGGCGTAACAAGCCACCGAAAACACCAGAAAATCCGACGCGCAACTAAGGGCATGACTCACGCACACCGCGCGAGTGTTCGCCGTGGCCGCCAAGCTGTTGTTCGTTCGCTGCAGTTCGCCACTCGCGACCGCAAGAACCGCAAACGAGACTTCCGCGCACTGTGGAACACGCGTATTAACGCAGCCGCTCGCCTGAACGGCACAACGTATAGCAAGTTGATTGCTGGCCTCAAAAAAGCCAACATCACGCTTGATCGAAAGATCTTAGCTGAACTCGCCGTGAATGAGCCAAAAGTTTTCGAGCAAGTCGTTAAAAGCGCAAAATAAATCGCTTATTGCACATAAAACCACCTCTTTTCAGAGGTGTTTTTGGTTGTTAGGTTATCCGTAAGCCGGGTTCTGTTCAGGATCTGCCCCAACCCATTCTTTTAGAAAAGAACGAATTGGGACCGATCCCTGCTAGCCATCTATCTAGACGCAGTGTTGCCACTGTGTTCCAGCGGTTTTTATGATGATACTACGAGCGGGACGCTCTCCGGTTTAGCCGGATCGAGACCATCTCCTTGCAGCAGGTAGGGTTTACCGTTTCCCTTGGTCACCCAAGGCAAATGTGAGCTCTTACCTCACTCTTTTCACCTTTACTCACCGAAGTGAGAAGTATCGTTTCTGTGGCACTTTCCCTAGAGTTACCTCCGGTTGCCGTTAGCAACTACCATTTCCCTGTGCTGCCCGGACTTTCCTCCTACATTTGCACGCAGGCGACTAGCCGATAACCTAACGGGAAATATTATACCATAAACGTTATTTATCTTCTACGCTATCAAGAATTCGGTTAACCTCGGCGTCAGCCAGTTTGTTCTTTTCGCGCGGAACATGCGTAAAATCAACATGCTCGAACAATGTCGTAAGATGTTTTACTTTTGTATAGACGCTCTTTAGTTCTTCGTTGCGAACTTTGAATATACCCTTCATTTGGTTCACCACCAACATGCTGTCCATAAAGACGTGTACGATTTTTGCATCAAGCTGTCGAGCGCGTTCCAGACCTAGTTTGAGCGAGTGATACTCGGCCTGATTGTTCGTCGTTATGTTCAGGTACTCGCCATTGGTTTCTAGGATTTTACCATCCATGTCGAGCAGCACAAACCCACTTGCTGAAGGTCCGGGATTTCCACGCGAACCGCCATCTCCGTATAATTTTATCTCTGTTATTGGCGTTGTTATTTTTGCCTCAATATCTTCCAGATTTTTTTCACTTTTATACGGTTTATATGTAAAACTAATCACTTTTATAGTCGTTCCGGGCTCGATTGGGTCGCCGTAAAAGACTTCTAGTTGCTTATATAATTCGGCCAGTGAACCAAACTGCTCAAAGTTCGCGCCCGCTAAGTCAAGATCACCTGCACGCTGCGTTCTAACCTGGTCGATAACGGCCGTGCCGATGACAACCCAACTCTTCGGATCACTTTCGTGAATTTTATCAATAATATAGACCTCATCATCGATCGAGAGTTTTTTCTCATCATTCATACGAAGTGTAGCCGTTTGAATACCTTTTTTAATATTTTCGGCTTCGATGTGGTTGAATTTGAGTGTTTTTGTAATCATTCCTCATATTCTATCAGTATTTGGTATCATATGCTCCATGCGCGTCGAAGATTATGACTACGAATTATCTGATGAGCTGATTGCCCAACATCCACCGAAGGAACGCGGCACGAGCCGTTTATTAGTGCTCGACCGTAAAAATGGTGCGATCGAGCATAAAAAATACAGTGATCTGGCTGATTTTGTTGGGGCCGGTGATGTTGTCGTGCTCAATAATACAAAAGTAATAAAAGCTCGGTTGGTTGCTCGGAACGTCATGAGCAAAACACGAGAACTATTTTTACTCGAAAAACACGGCCAGGATTTTGGAGTGCATCGCCATAAAGTGCTTTACCGCGGCAAAATCCACGCGGGAGAAATCTTGCGGGTTGAGGGGTTCGAACTAACCGTTACCGAAGTTTTAGGCGGCGGCATCGCAATCATCGAGTCAGAGGTAGATTTACTAAAACTCAGCGAAAAATACGGTTCCGTTCCCCTGCCGCCGTACATGAAACGCACTGCTACAGCCGAAGACACCGAACGATATCAAACCGTTTTTGCAAACGAGCCAGGCTCCGTAGCCGCGCCAACTGCATCGCTGAACTTCACCAAAGAGCTCGAAGCAAAACTCACAGCCAAGGGAGTTAAAATCGCGTATCTCACACTCCATGTCGGCCTTGGGACATTCCTGCCAATCCGCGTTGATGACATCACCAAACACAAAATGCACGAAGAGTATTTTGAAATCCCGGCCGAAACAATTAAGACAATCAAACAAGCCAAACAATCCGGCCATAAAATTATAGCCGTCGGCACCACCGTTACGCGCACGCTCGAATACTGCGCTCCTCAGATACTGCCAGGGTCTTCCGGCTTGGATGGAATGCAAGAAGACAACGAGAACCGAACGAGTAGCACAAATAGTACAACGAGTGAGGATCGCAGGCAGTCGACGCAGCAGTCCGCCAAGAACGTCGGCAGTGCAACGAGCTCTGCTCGTTGGCAGGCTGACGTGACCGGGAGGATCCTGGCGGGCGAAGCTGATATTTTTATCTATCCAGGCTACGAATTTAAAGTAATCGACAAACTCGTCACTAACTTCCACGCGCCGCGTACTACTGTTTTAATGCTCACCGCTGCTTTCGCCAGCTGGCCCCACCTCAAAACAGCCTACGACACCGCCACTGAGCAAAAATACGCCTTCCTCTCCTACGGCGATTCTATGCTTATTCAGTAACACTGCCAGGTATTGATATTTATCAGTATTTCTTTTAAAATATACTTAATGACTGTCCCTGAAATGGCTATTGAAGACCTGTGTCCTGGCGATATTATTGAATTTGGCGATGCTACTGAGTTAGCCAGTTTCGAAGATTTGGTAGCTGCTAGCATCGATACGCAGGTTGATAACCTGTTGCCCGGTCGTAACCACAAAGCAATCCAGGATGGCTGGGCAGGGAGAGTTGCTATCAAAGAACTCATCCGCCCTAAAACCTTCAATGGTACGATCGCTGATATCCGACTAGAAGTCATGGAAGACCCCTATGCTCGTTTGCTTGATGCAAAGCAGCGAGGTAAAACCATGCTGAAAGGCTTTTCGATCAGACGAACCAATGAATTTGCAGAGCTACTCGCACCTCTGTATGCAGGCTTTTCGCTCACTGCCCTAGCAAAAAGTACTGGGCGCCCCAGCATGCAACTTCAAACCGAAATCTGGTACGCACCGGTGAACATTACCAGCCGCAGAAAAGGTAGTGCTTACCAAGATCGAGGAAGTAGCGGTGGCGCATCTGTCCAACGTTTTATGACCAAACCAGAGATTGAAGAAGGCACAATTGAAGCGATCAATGAAGAGTCGCGGCGAATTGGCTTTAAAGTACTGCGAAACAACATGCGTCATCCAATCATTCAATCGATGCAACAATAAATTTGAACAAATAAAAACTAGGCCGCTCGCCGTATGATTAATCTGTTAATCCAAGTGGGCTTCCTCATTCGCGGGCCACGACCCGGTCGGATATTGGATACCCTTGGCAGACGGTGTTAGATAATCATTATTGGCAGCCTGTCCCTTTTAAAGGACTCTAGCCTAGTACCACCATTGTACCATCAGCCGATCAGAAGCGTAATAAAGAATCCGTTAACGCTACGGAGAATCGGTCCAATTACCGGAAGAAGCAGCAGCAAAATCAAGATGGTAACTCCAAAACCAGCGCTTTCAATTCGCTGCATCACTTTTTGCACCGATTCTGGCGCAAGCGCATAGAGCAAGCGCGAGCCGTCCAGCGGTGGAAACGGAATCAAGTTAAACGTAAACAACGCAATATTGAGACTAATAAACATAGCAAAAATGTCGAATGTCAGCGTACCAACCGCCACATTACTAATGTGCATAATACCCGCCGCGACAACGGCTAATACAAAGTTAGTTGCTGGCCCGGCCAAGCCGACCAGCGCCATGCCAAATTCCTCGTACTTTAACTTCCAGGGATTAAACGGAACGGGTTTGGCGGCCAAAATCGGTTGTGCGCCCAGCAGCAACATGCCGAGTGGCAACAGAATAGTCAGCACCACATCAACGTGTTTTAAGGGGTTGAGCGTTAACCGACCGGCGGTGTGCGCCGTGTCATCACCCAGCCAATGCGCGACAAAGCCGTGCATGGCCTCGTGAAAGCTCATTGCTACCAACAAACATCCCAAGAAGATACCAATATCCAAAAAAGTAAAACTGCCGATCATCGTAGATAAGTATAGCATCCTTAAAAATCGGTGAGAGGGTTGACTTTACAGAGAAGACCGCGTAGAATTACTCCTTGATATGCAAGTTTGTGAATTAACTGGTAAAGGCAAGCAATTCGGCAACAATGTTCCGTTTTCTCAGAAGAAAACCAAGAAAGTTTGGAAGCCAAATCTGCAAACAAAAACCCTCGTGATTGATGGTAAAAAAGTGCGTGTAAAAGTAAGCACGCAAGCTATTCGCACCCTCAAAAAGAAAGGCCTTCTGGCCTCTGGCAAACCGGCCGAACCAGCTACTTCTTCTAAGTAACACTTCCACAACAAACCCTCCTTCGATACGCTAAGAATTGCTCAATTTTAGTGCAGTGCAAGACGAAAGCGAGCAGCTTCAGTGGACCGCATTAAAATACGGTGACTGAGCAGCGAAGCTTTCAACGCTGCAATGTGCAAAATTGAGTAGTTCTATTGTTTTTCTAGGATGATGAGTTCCATGTTCTCTGGAACATCTTTTAGTTTTAGTTTCGCGACAGTTTCTGCGGCTTCCATGCTCATGTTTTTGAGCGCATCTTCTAGATCGCTTACAGGAACCTCAAACTTCAGCCCGCTATCAGCGTAATGAGTTGGGATCACAATTCGTGGCTCGATCTCTTTTATGATTTTGAGCGCGCCGACTGCGTCAAGCGTGTAGCCACTCCCGCCAACCGGCACAAATAATACGTCGATGGTGCCCAGCGCTTCGAGTTGATCTTCGTTCAAATCAGGATGAATATGCCCGACGACTGCTACGCGCAAGTCAGTAGTTTGGATTTTATAGATGGTTGCGGTTTGTTGACCCTCTTCATCCATGTGCGCCCGAGCTGGAATCCCGTGAACCGATACCGCTGCAACTTCAAATTCACCTGGCTGATCAATAATGAGTTTGGGTTCTTTGACCTCATGCTCGAGGATCGGATTTGTAAACAGCACCACGTCACCAGCTTTGGCAACTGGCGAACCGCCCAGCGACTTTATGTTGTCATCGACAACCAACGTGGCATGTTTTGCCGACAGCTTTATACAGTTTGCTCCGTAAAATTGCAATTCCATTGTGATTATTCCTCTCTTTTTGACTCGCTCAGGAGTTTTTGTTTATCAATCAATATCTGTTTTTTAGCCAGCATTAGCTGATTAATAAAACGGTCGTTAACCTGCGAGCGATACTCAAACTCACCCACGTCCATACTCACGTAACGGATTTCTTTGCCCTCTTTTTTCTCGAGTTCGCTCACGTACTTTTGCAATTTTGTTTGATTCACATCGCCAACCACAACTAAATCAACGCCAGCCGTTTCATCACGCGTAAACTGGCCAGTCAACAGCGCCATATCAATATTGCCAGTGGTTTTAAGATCAGTTAGCTCATCAACTTCGGCAACGGTTGTCTTGGTGCTTAATTTCTTTTTGCCTGCTCCGCCAAAAATATCGAGCAGCGCATCGTAATATTCGTACTTTTGATTTACTTCGTAATACAGGCGATTATTGGCTTCTGATGAGGAAATAATTCCAATGCTCAGAAGATTCGCCAGCTCACGGCGCACCGAGTTAATCTGCTCGTCAATTTTGCGAGTAATTTCGCGAACATAAAAAGAACGATTTGGATTGCCATAAAACAGCTGCAGCAGTTTTACCCTCGTTTTGCTCCCAAATAATTGTTCAACCATACGGTCATTGTAACAGACTAACCGCTATTTTTGCTCATTTGCGTTGTGACTAGCTCAACAGCATCTTCTCTGTTTTTTACCCAATGAATACTTTCTTTATATACCGACCGCTTAAACCAGGTGCGCTGGCGCTTAGCGAATAACTTGGTCTCGCGAATTGTTTGTGCGCGGGCTTCTTCCTGCGTGATTTCGCCTCGAACGAAAGCTCCGAACTGCTTATAACCGATTACTTTCAATGCGTCATTGTCCCAGCCGTATTTTTTGCCCAAAGCTTTTACTTCGTCTAACAATCCTTGTTCAAGCATATGGTCGACACGTTTTTCGATACGCAAAAGTAGTTCATCGCGACTCGGCTGCAAACCAATAACGAACGTATTGGATCGCAAATCTGACATGGTTTTGCTATCAAAATCATAATTAAAAATGACCGAATCAACATACAATCCGGTGCCGCCAACCATAATTGGCAATGTGCCGCGTGCCGAAATAGCTTCGATAAGCTTGTTGGCATCTTTTTGAAACCGCGCAACGTTGTATTTTTCGCCCGGCTCAATAATATCTAGCAGATAGTGTTTTGCTTTTTGCTGTTCTGCTGCGGTTGGCTTAGCCGTGCCGATATCCATGTCTTTATAAACCGTGCGGCTATCGGCGCAAATAATCTCGCCGTTAAATTTCTGCGCAAGCTCAATTCCAAGTGCCGTTTTGCCGCTAGCCGTCTGGCCCACAATAACGATCAAAGGTACATTCATAATATCAACTATGCTTGCTGCGAAATACTCGGCAGGCCACCTACCACAATTAACGGATGGACGACCACTGTTAAGCTCAACGCCGCCTCGCCAGAATGTTGCAATACCGCATTAACAATTTCTACCTCTTGCGGCACGCTCAGCCATTCAGTCTGTCGAAGCGTCCGCCTTTCGGCCGCTGCGACAATGCCGTCATGGATAGTTTCAGCCAGGTGCTCGTCTTGCCAGCCCATGTAAGCGTTCACGGTTATTCTTGGAAGTGTTTTGGCGTCATTTGCTTCATTCAGTGCGCCTGTCAGCACACGGATAATTCCAAGATTGTGGTCAATAGCCGCAACTCTTGCTTGCCGATTTGATCGATCTTGTTCGATGAGGCTGGGCGGAGTCTTTTTTTCACTTGATTTTCTTCTGTGGCGAGCCATATCTTGCAATTATATACCCCGTTTGTCAGGAAACCATAAGAGGTTTTGTGCATCGACTTTGCCGTTAATAAGTTTTACGCCCTCCGATTCGAGCGCTGATTGATGGCCGGCAATGCCACCCGGAAATCCTTCGGCTAAGGATCCATCTTTTTTGACTACCCGTTGCCATGGCAAATCCGGATCGCCAAAGTGTGCAATGCCGCCAACGATCCGTGCAGCACGCGGCCGCCCACAAAGCACCGCAATTTGCCCATACGTCATCACCCGCCCCTCTGGAATCTGCGCCACGAGCGCTTGAACTTCGTCTCTAAAATTAGGTGCTTTGTTGGTGCTCATGGCCGTGGAGTGAGGTATGGGTGACGCGAGCTTTGGATTCGTGCGCCACAGTTTTGAGGAAGTTTTCGACGTCGACTGGTTCTGGGGTATCATCAACCTCTATATCCTTACGGATTCGCGGGCTAACTTTGCCTGATTCGATTTCTTTTTCGCCAATTACTAACGTGTACGGCACTTTCATGACTTCACTGGCGCGGATTTTTTTGCCCACCGATTCGTTATCGTTGTCGATTGTTGCACGCAAACCCAAATCTTTGGCTTGCTCCAGAATTTTCGCCGCGCAAGCCATCGTTGGCTCTTCTTGATTCACCGTTACAATTCGGATTTGCTCTGGCGCGAGCCACACCGGGAATTTCCCAGCGGTGTGTTCGATATAGACACTCAGGAACCGCTCAATCGAGCCCATAATTGCTGCATGGATCATGACAATACGTTCTTTTTCACCCTGTTCATTGGCGCATGTTAAATCAAAGCCCTCTGGTTGATTAAAGTCGAGCTGTATAGTCGCGACTTGGAGTTCTCGCTCCAAAGCATCTCGACCCATAAAATCAATTTTCGGTCCATAAAACGCCGCCTCTCCTACGCCACGCATGTAATTATCGCCGACTTTGCTTTTGATGATAGATAGTAGTTGGTCTTCGGATGTCTTCCATTTACTCTCATCACCCGAGTACGAGCCTTTGTCTGCCGGATCATGTGTCGAAAAACGAACTTTTAGATCACCGAACCCAAGTGTGCCATAAAAACGATCTATGATATCCCATATCTTCAGTGTTTCCTCTTCAATCTGGCTAGTTCGACAAAATACATGTGCATCGTCCTGAGTAATGCACCTGACGCGCGAAAGTCCGGCAAGCTCGCCACTCTGTTCGTCTCGGTAGACAAATGCTGTTTCACGATATCTCAACGGCAAATCACGATAAGAACGAGGCTTGCTCGCATAAATCTGCGTATGCATTGGACAGCTCATTGGTTTCATAGCAAATTCGTGGCCTTCACGAGTAGTAATCTTAAATAATTCATCTGAGAATTTTGCCCAATGACCACTCGCTTCAAAAAGCTCCTTCTTCGTAATATGCGGTGATGTTACTTCTTGGTAGTCATATTCGTCCCGCAGTTCTTGAACGAAATCATTCAACCCATTTCGTAGCTGCGTGCCCCGAGGGCTCCATAATGCAAGGCCGCCACCAACCAGGTCAGAGAATGAAAACAAGTCGAGTTCTTGGCCAAGCTTGCGGTGATCGCGTTTTTTGGCTTCTTCTAACATATTGAGATGTTGGCGAAGTTCTTTGTCGGTCGCAAAAGCTACACCATAAATACGCTGCATTTGAGCATTTTTTTCGTTACCACGCCAATACGCACCAGAGACGCGCATCAGTTTAAACGCGCCGACTTTGCCAGTGGATTCGACGTGCGGACCGCGGCAAAGGTCCACAAAATCACCATTTTGGTAAAAACCAACTTCATTAACCGCACTATCGCCTTCGGTAATCGTACCCAACGCCTCCGCATCCAGATCTTTGGCCACAGTGGTGCCAGAACGCTTTAAATCATTCAGTAATTCTTCTTTATAGGGTTGATTATTCTCTTTTGCCCAGGCAATTGCCTCGTCAATAGATTTATTGGATTGCTCAAACGGCTGATTTTCTTTGACTATTTTTTGCATCTCGGCTTCGATTTTGCCAAAATCTTCTTCGGAAATCTTGGTATCGCCCAAGTCAATGTCGTAGTAAAAGCCGTTTTCGACCACAGGCCCAACACCAAATTTCGCCTGCGGCCACAAACGTTGCACGGCCGCAGCAGTAATGTGCGCTAAAGAGTGTCGCATTGCATGCAATTTGTCTTCCGTTTGATCTGTATGGGCCATAGTTTTCTCCTTTGGTAAATCTTTTGGTAAATAAAAGAACGCGTCGTCGATTCAATATTCTCGCAAATATATTTAATCTTCACGCGTTCCGGGCCCCTTTACAGAGGCGGTTCCACCGAAATCTTTCTCTCTTCCAAGCACGTTTCGTACGTTCTTAGCCTGCCGACGAGGCTCAGTGGTTGGTTAGGCCACGTCATCACCTAAAAATAGTGTATCACATCTGTTAAAAAAATCATCTCGGCTTCTTCCTAAAGAAAAAACCGCTTGATCAGTCCTCGCAAACACTTTCAAACGGCTTATGCTAGCCTTGCTAGCCCCAACTATCAACATATATGAACTAGTTGGGATGGGTTCAACACTTCCCTGAACTGCACCCGTAACAAGAGAGTATACACAAGCTAGTATTATCAAGCTAGTACTTTCTTGTTGTTTTATGCACATATTCTCAGAATCTTTACTTTCCCTCTGTTATTCGGTATTCTAGGCTTGCGTTAGTACAATTTTCTAAACCCGGGCAGCTTGTCTGCTGTTTAGGAAATTGGGAGGAGATGGCTTTGTTTAGTTGCCAGAAGTGCCCCGGCAAACTTGTTTTGTCGACAGTTCGGTAATCAAACAATCACACATCGACGAGGGCAATTAGCTCATTTGGCTAGAGCGCCACATTGACGTTGTGGAGGTGACAGGTTCGAATCCTGTATTGCCCACCAAAATCGGACTTTCCAGAGATTTCAGGCGCGTTGCGCCTGTCCAGCAAAGCTGGACGCGCCTCACCAGCCGTTAAACTAGCGGCTTTCTTCGCAGATTCGCTCAAGATAGCGGATGTTATGAATACTGGCCAAGCTGCCAGCGAGTGTTTCGCCCACTTTAAACTGGTGCCGCAAAAAACCTTTTGAGAATCCAAAAGCGCAGGCGTAACAATCACAGGCTGGATCAATCACCTCTGTATCCTCGATATATTTTGCATTTGTAAGATGAAGCTTCTTGTCGCCCCCACTTCCATCTAAAGCCCATACGGTCGCGTGGCGAGCATTCCGTGTTGGCAACACGCAGTCAAACATATCGATGCCGCATTCGATACCTTTTCGAACATCGATTGGGTCACCTACGCCCAGCAAAAAGTGCGGACGGTTTGGGTCGTACAACGGTGCGAGAAATTCCAGCATTTCGTGCATTTCAGCGCGAGTTTCACCCACCGACAATCCGCCGATAGCAATGCCATCAACAGGTAGTGACTGCACAATTTCGAGCGATTTTTTGCGTAAATCTTTATCAAGTCCGCCTTGAACAACTCCAAATAACAGGGGTCGTTCTTCGGGTTTTATATCCTGAGTTAGTCGCTGAAATTCAGCCAGACTCCGCTCTAACCAGCGATGCGTTCGCTCAAACGCTTCGAGAGTTCGGTTGCGACCCTTTTCGTCCAATGCCGTGACATCATCAAAGGCGACAATCATATCCGCACCTAAATCCATCTGGATCTGAATTGATTTTTCGGGGCTTAAAAAGATTTTGTCGCCAGTTTTTGGGTCTTTAAATGTCACTCCCTCTTCGGTAATCTTGCGCGCGTGTGCCAAACTAAATACCTGAAATCCGCCCGAATCGGTTAGCATCGGACCTTTGCGATTGGCAAATTTGTGCAAACCGCCAAGTTTTTTGATTACCTTTTCGCCCGGCTGCAAATGCAAATGATAGGTGTTCGCCAAAACAACCTGTACTCCTGTTGATTCGACTTGATCGGGCGTTAAACTCTTGACCGCACCACGCGTCCCATCCGGCATAAACGTCGGGGTTTTGACTTCGCCAGCCCGTGTTTTGAGCACACCAGGACGAGTACCATTCGGTGTTTCTTGATATTCAAAAACAGAGGAAGATTTACTGGTAGGCATAACTGGCATAGTATAGCATACCTCTGTAAAAGTATTGACATTATTTAGTCTTTATGTTAGCATTAGCAGGTTAAAAGAGGCTCATGTGTGAGTATTAACAGACGCAAGTCTTCATTGCAAGACTTTCAGCTGTTTTATGAGGAGTTGGTTTTTGTAACCGGCAACAAACGCGTTAATCGCGTGCGTCGCCCTCGTAATGCAGCGGTTGCTTCTAAATAACATTAGTTAGCATCTAAACTCTCTGAGGCTGGTGGACCCCAGAGAGTTTTTAATTTGGGTTTTTTAATCCCCAGTTTTTCGAGTGTTTTCC
>CAYQXB010000002.1:0-19409 GCA_964421475.1 uncultured Candidatus Saccharibacteria bacterium | reverse complement strand
TAAACATACCGCTGATGGCTTCGGCATTTTGAACCGGCTGGTCAGATAAGAAATCTTTGGCATTAAATGTATATCGCAAGCCCACGGGTGTCAGACTAAAATCACCAAGTGGATTACTCCCCCAACCCAACGTGTACGATTTGGTCGTTGACGCGAACGCAGCTCGCTCGACAGTCACATCAGTTTTGCCAAGCTTTAACTTGTTGAACATCACGGAACCTTCATCATTCGTAGTCGCGGTTTGCCCCTGGATGCTAACATCTACATTTTTAAGTGGCTGCCTGGTGCCCTCATCAATAACGCGCAATGAAGCACTGCTGCGAACGCCCACAGAATTGAGCAAAAAATAGCGCGAAGACGGTACAACAATAGCGATGACCAAAAGCAATAAAACCACACCAATTGTCGCTCGGCGTTTCGCCGGATTACTAAACCAATCTTTTATAAACTGCTTGGCTTTAGCAAAAAATCCGATTGGCGGTTTATCTTCGAATGATTTTTTTACCGCGTTATCCTGGGCTTCGAGCAAATCGTCGGACTCCTGAGCGGCAATGTCATCAACCACTTTATCAAACTCATCTGATTCTGGATCGTCGGATTCGGCTACCGCGGATTCAGCAAGCTCGCCGACTGTTTTTTGCGATGGCAACGACGGCGCGGTTGTTTTTGCAGCTTGTTTTGGCGCGCTGGTTACTTCGGGTGGACCCTTAATCGTACCTTTGGCTGTATCCTTGGCAGGCAGATCATCAGCAGTTGGCCCCATAATTGTTTCGACCTTTTTGGCTAACTCATTTTTGAGCTCATCGAGTTGTTGTTCTTTGTCTTCTTTCATTGGGATATTCTTTCGATCCTAACCTTAAGAAGAATTATAGCAACAACCTTCTGTTTTAGGTACTGATAGGTTTGTAGGTGATGCCGGGCGCATTTGTTTGTTTGGTAAAGTTGCCCTTTTGTTTGGTGCCGCTCATCAGTTGGTTGCGATTGCCCTGCGGACTTTGCAAATAGATATCGTCGATGCCATCGCCGTTGTAGTCGCCGGTCGCCAGCGGTTCGTAGTTGTGACTGAGCGACAGGTTCGAACGATGAAAATCACCTGATTTATCCATGCCATATAAAACATAATCCGGAGTTTCGCCCGGTCCGTGCAAAAAGACGTCATCGTGACCATCACCGTTAAAATCGCCCGAAACCGGTCGCGCAAACGGGAGATCATGCTGAGGATTAACGCGATGCTTGTTGAATGCGCCGCGACCCCGCTGATCCTGACCAGACAAAACAAAATCCTCGCCGCGTGGGTTATACACGAATAGATCACTTCGCCGATTATTATTGTATCGGCCCGACGTAATTTGGTAACCGCCGCCAAGTTGGTTATTGAGCGGGTGTTTTTCGAACCGTGCCGCGTTGGGCGTGCCGTACCAGACTCGATCTTCGCCGCCTTCGGCATACAGTAGTAAATCGTCAAACCCATCACCGTCAAAATCACCAGGTATGATTTGATTGTAAAACCCATCGATTTCCAGTGGTACTTTTTTGAACTTTCCCGGTTCTTCCTGACCATACAGAATGTAATCGGGTTTGGTGCCAAGCGCGTACGTAACAAAGTCGGCGCGACCATTGCCGTTGAAATCGCCAACGGCAATTTTGAAGTCTTCGCCGATGTATAAACGATGTTCGCCGAACTCGCCCATTTTGTCGTGCCCCTGCCAGACATAGTCTATGCCGCCTGGTTTATACAGCAGAAGATCCGAATTGCCATTTCCATTAAAATCGCTGCGCTTAGCTCGTTTGCCTGTTTTGCTATCTGGGCGATCTTTGATTCCCTCGTTCACCCCTGGCGTAAAGTCAATATACGCATGAGCACGAACACCATTTCGTGTTCCAAATTTTCCGGTTCCAGCTTGGTTGTATTCTGATATGTTTACCGAACCGTCGGCATTAACTCCTTCGACAACCGCCACGTGTCCATAAGGATTGCCGTTCCACACTGCTGCGTCTCCAACCTCGGGCTTGTTGTCAACTTCATACGAACCCCGTGCGTTGTCATCCCATAAACCACCGTGGCTCAAACCCCTCGGAACAGCACGATTAATAATTTGTGGGATTCGCCACGCCGCCCAATCGGTACAGTTACGATAATCATAGCCGCGTGACGAGTTCACTCCATTACTCTTGCACCAATCATAGGGGCGACTTGGATAAGAGCCACAAAAGTAAGCATCTTTGTCTGGATAGTTGTCGGTTGCGGCTGCGGCTTCTGGCGTTTCGCCCATAATCGCCTCACTCGTAAAGGCTCCTGCTACAGTGCCAACAGTTAGGCTAAGTGCAAGCACTCCACGTCCAATGATCTGACGGGCACGTTGTCTCATTTCGGCAAATCTTGATTGATTATCTACTATTTCTTGTTGTTCGAAGGCAATATGAGCACTAGCTTCACCAATATTATTCATAGTGAACTCCTTTATTGTTTAGGGATATAAAAACCAGCCACTATTTTGGCTGGTTATTGTTGGTAAATGCGTCTTGTTTCTATGTGTAACCTCTTTCTTTGGCCGTATTACGCAATCAGCGCTATAACTTTTTAATAGTTTTAACAATCCGGTCCACAGTCGGTGAGTGCTCTGTATAGTCATTTTGATCATCAACCACCCCACCTGTTGTGTAGTGTTTATCAGACTCCCTGTTCATAACAAAAAGATACTTACCCTTATCTAGTTCAATGACATAAAGATTGTCGCTATAAGAATTGGTTTTTTGGTTTATATAAAATCCTTTGTGCCCTTTATTGTTAAATGTAGTGGTTGGTTTTGGTTGATAGCCTGCCTCTGATACATACTGCAACTTAAATTGTCTGTATAGTTCATTGAAAGATTTGCTGCTGTCTTGTATAAGTTCGAATCTAACTATCGAATCAACTTGGCGATTGTATTTTTTTGCTTGTAAGCCAGTAAAGTTTTTGGGTCTAAGACGGCCTGAAAGGGGGCAACTACTCGCATCAAACTCTATCGCAGCTATGGGCGAGCAATGAGTTGTTTTACTCTCTTTAACCCTCCAGTTCTTCGGGTGAGCAAACGCAATCCCAGCAGACGAATCTTTATACCATATCCAGTCTGAAGGAATCGTGGAAGCTAACTTTGTATCGCCTGTTGTCGCTAAAAAGTCTTGTGCAGTCTCCACAGATTGCTGATTTTTACTTTGATTCCAGAATAAGTAAAGAAGGCCACCACAAATAATTACCCCAATCACCAGGACGATTATTATTGATTTCTTCATTGCTTGATGGCCTCCTTACCTAAAAAGGGTAAAAAATAAGGGCCCTGGGCGACCCGTTTTGTTCAGGTTTTCCAAAGCTTGCCCAAAGAATAATCCTGGTGCTTTAAAATTGCAAATACTTTTCCACAGGAATAGAGAAATCCTGTAGCGAGGAACATACAAAAGATCAAAGTTCGCCCTAGTAGCGTGATGGTTTGCGTTGACTCCAGATAAACACAAATGCCACGATACAAATACCAACAACCACCGCAGTGACAAGCCATGGCGCAAATACAAATCCGTTCGGATCAACCGCCGGAGTTTCAGGGATTTGTTGTGTTGACGCCGCCGTAGTGTTGGAGCCATCACTGCCCTCAACCGTAATTTGATTACTGGTGTTCGGCGTTTGCAGCACATCGGTAATCCCCAGCACGTTTTGGCTCGAGCCCATGCCTTGTAAATTTTGTGTCATTTGCAAAGACTGCGCACCAACCTGCTGCGGATTCGCCGTTTCACTACCATTACCCTGTGCCTGCCCTATGCCAGAATTTGTTCCAATCATATGGATTTATTGTAGCAGCTCCGGTGGGATAATTATTAGACTTTGGTTGATACTGGCTGGTGAATGGTGAGCTCGCTGATGACTTCGTTCCAAACTTTTGTAAAGTGTTTTTCCAGTGACATGTCGGCAACGTGCACTTTGGCGATTGCACCGTGATCGTTGCGGGCTTCTTCTCGGCCTAACTCGACAACATCTCGCCATTCAAACCGGTCGTCACCCTCGCGGTAAATGTACGTTGCGTTTCCGTGCACCGGACTTTCAAGCACCGCAACGGCATTTTCGGTGTTTGGAAGTTTTATCTCCAGCACAAAGAACGGCAGCACCTGCCAGCTGGCGTGCTTGGTTCGGATGAAGTTTACTTCGAGCTTTTGTTGCACGAGTTTGTCGCGGAGCTCAACAAACTTACTGATCCGTTCCCACTCAATACTCGGCATATCTTTTTCGCCAATATGTTCGGTGTAGTCATGGATGATGTCGTTTGTGTTGGCGCTTGGCGGGAATACTTTGAGGTCTTCGTACTCTGCCACACCAATAACTTCGACTGGCAAAGCTGGTACTGGCAATCCAGGTGATCGCTCTTCTTCAACAGGCGTCTCAGTCGGTTCTTCGACTTCTGGCTCACCTGCAACTTCTGCTTCCGCGTGACTGTCGCGCAAAAGCACATAAGTTAGCAGGAAGTCCTCAAAGGGTTTGAGTTCGGGCTTACCTTTCATGTCATCAAAAACGCCTGCGTCGATCAGCTCATCAAGCATGTTTATCATCCCGAGGAATTTACTAGAAGTTGGGCGGCCCAAATAGTCTAGTTCCAAGGAAAGTTGCCGCAATTGCTTGGCATCTGCAAGATAGCAACCGACTAGCTGCTCAAGATCGGCGTCTACACCAGTACGCTCATGATAAATACCGCGCATCAGCGCTACAGCGGCGCGCAAAGACTCAACCGAAATTGGATCGGAATTTTTCAAACTATCGCTGAGTATTTTCGCGAGCCCAATCAGCTGCGGATCACGATCACGCATTTTTGAATTCGATAATTGATAGTAACCGTCAATCTCTCCCAGCTGTTCCAGCCGCTCGTTAATTTCTGGCTCAAGCTTAGCAAGCTTTCTCTGCTCCGCCTGATTTTGAAGCTGCTGGGCCACATTATTTCGCTTGTGATCAAGTAATTCGTCTCTAGTAGAATCTATAAGCACCGCGGGCACTTCTTTGACACGTGCCTCGAGCAGCTCAGCAAAGCCACTTGTCATAGTGTTGAACACGTGGGCTTGTCTCCAAAGTTGGTTAATTTCCTCTTGGTTAGCAGCAGTGCCTATCTGGCTATTGACGTGATTAATCATCTGGCGCTTGCGTGTTTGCATTGCTTTATTAGCTGCGCCAATAATTGACGAGAATTCGATTCCGGTCCATTCGTTATATAGTTCAGTGTATTTTTGTTGTTTGACTGGCAGTTCCTTGAGTGCAGCTTCGGCACGCACGACAGAACGATACAAGGCACCCAAAGCCCGGATATTATGCATTGTGTGTTTGAATTCTTTACTAGGAGTTTTGAAAAGTCGCTCTTTAACATGTTGTTTTGTAATAAGGCTTACATATCCGCTGACCATGGTCTCGTCTTCTAATTCAAGTGCATCAATTAGGTCACAAGAATAGATAGCTGCCGAGAAAGGGTGCCCCACTTGCTCATGCCAACCATTGTCGACATAGTATTTTGCGAGCGTACGAGCTATAGCAGGGCTGCCGAATGACTTGACCAGTTCTGTTCCGATCACCATCTTGAGCTCGTCCAAACTAATGTCCGGCTGAATACTCATGGCTTTGTGGATTGCCTCTCGGAGATCCATGCGATTCTGGCGAGGATCATCACTATCCCCTTGTTGAAGTTGAACGGCCATAATGGGCTCAACAATGTTTTGTCGTATACCGGCTCGCTCTGAGACATCTAGCAAGAGTGGTTTGTCTGCCGCAGCTGCCTCGGCCCAATAGTCCCCGACTGTTTGACTTTTACGAATATGTGGATCATAACGGCGCTTTATTTTTCGACTCTCTAGCGGAACTATGAGTTGGTTCGTATGAAACATGAGCCCTTTTTGCAAGGGTGATGCTTCTCCCGTCTCTGGTCTATTCGCTCGTAGTGAAGTGAAGATAGCTGCTGCCTCGCGGAAATCGTCGTCGTAATCATCGCCCAGAAGGCCTTCGATGGTATCGCAAAGCATATCACGAGTAATAACTGGCTCCGCAACGGCGTCTGCATCAACTAAGGAATCAGCAAAATCATCAAGGCGTTTACCGATTTCGGACATCTCCGCACCGAGTTCAACAGCAAGAACCCGCAATTCTGGGTCAGTAATTCCAGCTTCGTCCAGCCACTGATCGTCAGTAACAGGTCGCCGGCGTTCGCCACTAGTCTCATCCATATAGACATATTATAGAACTTTTAGATCTATTTAGCAACAGTTCTACTTCTTGGTCAAGTTGTTTTTAGTGTAAAAGTTTATTGAGTTCAGGCCGCCCAAGTTCGAAAATAAGTTTGTGTCCTTCGTCGTTTGGATGAAGTCCATCCTCAAATAATTCCTTTTCGCGGCCAATGAATAAATGCCGCGTAGAAACAAAAGGAATATCTTCTTCATTGCAAAACTTTTGGGCTGCGTCATCCAGTGCCGATATTCGCTCATTTCGATAATATACTTCGCGCCAAAAGACTGGAGTTGTTCTTGACTCATCGCAAGGCGGCAAACCAACAAACATTATTTTGCCCGAATTTTCTTTAGCTTGTTTAACAAGTTCTTTCAGATCTGCCACATATTCCTCGGGCGTCGACTGAATGCGCCCATCACCTTCTGCTGCATTATTCGTGCCGATCGAAAACACAAAAGCTGCACTACCGTAACGATCTCGCGCTGATGCTTCGTACCTAAATCGCTTTAATAAGTCTTTGGTAGTATCACCCGAAACACCCAAGTTAAAAATAGTTGGCTCATCATTATGTTCATTGTCTTCAAGTTGTTTTTTGTCGTAATATTCGCGCAGCCGATTAACCCAACCGCCCCGGCTATCCCACATCCCTTGCGTAATACTATCGCCAAAAACCAAAACTTTCATTAGTTTCAATTGTAGCAGAATAGTCTGATATTATTATGTCCATGGACTTCTGGATTATTGGCACATTGATACTTTCTTTGATTTCACCAATCTATTACACCAAAAGCATGATGGCCGGGAATGCTAAGCCGCACCGCGTGACGCGATTGGTTATTTGGCTAGCGAGTATTGCCGGGATACTCGGGGTGCTTACTTCAGACAATCGTGCCGGAGTAATTTTTGCTCTGATTTTCTTGGCGCGCGCTACTTACTTGCTGATTATGTCGTTTATATATGGCAAGGGGGGCTCGTCAACACTGGATAAAGCATGTCTTGTGCTGGGAGTTTTGGCGGTCGCTTCTTATGTGGTGACAAAAAATGAGCTGCTGACTGTTTCGCTTGGCGTACTCGCGGATGTCATTGCCTACATTCCAACTTTCGTAAAAACCTATCACGAGCCAAAGAGCGAGGATGCCACCTTTTTTGGCATCGAAGCCGTGGCTTCATTATTTGGAATTTTTGCTATCTGGGAATGGCGCGTCGATATACTCTTCCCGATTTGGTTCTTGTTATCTTGCCTGATTGTCATTGCACTGATATACCGCAAAGATCTAAAGAAAGCTTTTCGGCTCTAAACGATAGCCGGCAATACGAAGCTGGTCATGATTGGAATATAGATGATCGCGAAGATAGTGCTGGCGAATACGACGAACGCGGCGCGCTCCGGTTCGGCCTTTAAGAATGTTGCGTAGGCTACCGTATTGGCGGCGATTGGCACAATCGACATCAGGAACATGACTTGGTAAACATCATCACGTTCGGCAAAAATGTTCGTGTAATTTTTATCAATCAATATCAGTGCTATGGTTACGAGCGGCCAGACTACAAATTTAGGAATAAATGACCGGGCAATGACACTCAGCTCCATATGAGATTTTGTGAGTTCGCTCAGCGCAATACCCACCAGCAAACTTCCCAGTAGCACATACGCACCGCGGAAATTTGGCACGAAATTTGCGTAAGTATCTCCCAGATTTACACTAAGAAGCTGCACAATTACACCAGCAATGAAGGCGTATAAAATTGGTAGTTTTAGCAGCTTCGCGACGCTTTCTTTGAGCGTATGTTTGCCGCGCGCCACCAGCACAAACCCGATGGTTGTTTCGTAAATCAAAAATCCAAACACACAAAGCACGACAAGCCCAACCGCCGCTTCACCAAACAGTGCCAATGCCACCGGAATACCAAAGTAACCTGTGTTTCCTGAGCCAGCCGCAAAGCCTAAAACTCCACGCAAAGCCTGTGGCTTAACGTTTTTATTTACAAGATATGCACCGATCGCAATTGCCGAGCACAGTGCAAAAAATATCACTGGCAAAAGCGCGAGGCTTGGCGTAATTTTTGTAGTGTACACCGAGTTAAAAATAACCACCGGACCAATCAAATAAATTAAGAGCGTCGAAATTGTCTCGCGTTTAACCGGCAATTTTTTGCCTATAACAAAACCAGCCCCAATCAATACATAAATTGGGATGAGCTTAATAATAAAATCTAAAAATAAATCCACAATTATGGAGCAAGGCGGTTAATGTCGCGGGGGAAGAGCGTGGCTTCTTTGATATTGTTGAGCTTAAAGAGTTTTTCTACTAAACGCTCTAGGCCTAGGCCAAAACCGCCGTGCGGCGGCATGCCGTATTTGAAAGCGCTCAAATAAGCACTGTAGCCCGGATTCTCTGGATTGCCACCCATACTCTTGAGCTGCGTAATGAGCTTTTTGTAGTCGTGCTCGCGCATGCTCAAAGTAGTGATTTCGACACCGCGGAACAGCAAATCAGCGCGGAGCGCAATATCCGGATTCTTTGGATCAGCCTTGTGATAAAACTTAAAGGTCTTACTTTTTGCCGACCAACCCACCACAAAAACTGCGTCGCTATTTTTGTTCTTTTTGGCCCATTCGCAAATCCAGCGTTCTTCGTCGGGCCGGAGGTCATCTTCGCCGGTGAAATCTTCGTTCATGGCCTTTTTGTACATTTCGTGAATTTCATCAATGGTCACCCGTGGAATGTCTTCGGCATTTGCCGGCAAAACTGCTTTTGTTACGTTCCATTTTTTAAACGCTGGTTGGCATTTTTCCCACGTATCGTTCACCACTGAAATCAATAAATCACCGAGTAAGTTCTGGAGTTCTTCAAAGGTTACAAAGCCAAGCTCGCAATCCACGGTAATAAATTCTGTGAGATGCCTTGTGGTGGCACTTGGTTCAGCCCGATACGTTGAGCCCATTTCAAACACGCGCTCAAACACCCCAACCATCATTTGCTTATAAAACTGTGCGCTCTGGGCCAATGTTGCCGTTTTGCCAAAATAATCGAGCTTGAAGACTTCGGCACCGCCTTCAGTAGCTTCGGCCAGAAGTTTTGGTGTGTGAATTTCGGTAAAATTATTACTGGCAAAAAAGTCCCGAATTGAACGACAGACAACATCTTTGGTTTTGAATAGCTCTTGCTCTTGGAGGTTTCGGAGGCCAATCGCACGATTATCAAACAGTGTGTCGAGGTGTTCTGATTTGTGCGAAAGTGGTTTGTCGATCTCGATTGGCGGCTCGTCGGTGACTGGTACGAGAACGGTGATTTTAGCTTCGTGCAGCTCAGCACCGCCTGGAGCGCGTTCTTCCGTAACGGCTTTGCCTTCAATTTCTACAACCGTCCCGATTTGTAGACCACGGAGTTTTTCGGTTTCAGTCTTATCATCAACCACGATTTGAACCAACCCGCTGCGATCGCGCACGTTCAAAAACGTCAAACCGCCCAGCAATCGTTTTTTGTGAATCCACCCTTGAATGCTCACGCGTTTTCCAACGTGATTCTTTACCTCGCTGCTGAGAGTCCTTTGTTGCATAAAAGCAATTGTAACAGATGTACTCCATAAAACTAGTCCCCACTTTTCGTCCGATCGGACACTTTTTGGGTACTGTTTGGATATATTCTGGCACATTCAAAAATCTCGACGCAGCCATCAAGTCGCAATTCCCCAACCGCTTCAATCAATAAATCTTTATAATCGTAATCTGTTGCCCAGACACTTTTTTGCACCTGCTGAAACTCCAGTTGTCGAAGAAGTAGCCGCAATTGTCGACGTAAAAATGCATTTGCTTCCGGAATGTCAAAAATAATCATCAACTGTGCATCGCTTTTGAGTTTGTGCGCAACAAATGGCTGTGTCACCCGCAGACCTTTTTGAGTGAGCCTCGGTACCGTGTCGGTTGTGATGTAGCCACGCTGGCGAGCTCGATAATACGCCTGCTTGAACGCCCTCTCAGAGTAACCAGTGCTTGCTTCGAGCTGGCGAAAAAACTTTGATGGCGCAAAGCTAAGTGCAAGATTATCGCGGCTATACGGAATCAGCCCGAGCAAAATGTGTGTTAGTGCGGATTTTTTATAGCGAGAACTAGTCATGAGCATAGTATACAAAAAGTGTCCGATCGGACGAAAAGTGAAACTATGGTTGTTTGGTTTCGAGGGGTTCTGGGTCGGTTTGGTGTTTGGCGCGATCTTTTTGAGCGTGGACTTGGGCGACGGCGCGCAGATCTTCGTATTGATCAAACTCATCAACAATCTGTTTGCCAATGATTTGTTCCAATACATCTTCGATGGTAATGACACCGACAATCTCCTCGAACTCATTCACCACAATAAATAAGTGGTGTTTGGTTTTGATAAACGCATCGAGCACGTGACCAAGCTCTTTGGTTTCATTAACATAAAATACATCTGGTCGCATCGTGTTCTTGACCAAGCCACCAGCTTTGGCGCGCAGCATGTCGCGCATGTACAGGATGCCGATAATTCCTTTTTCTTTATCCTGAACCGGGAATCGTGAATGACCGCTTTTGTGCAGTTCGCCCATCAATATTGGGCCAATCGTGTCCTCTGGACTAACTGTTTTAAGCATCCGCCGCGGTGTCATGACGTCGGCGACGGTTTTGTTGCCAAACTTCAGCGCATGCTTAACGATGTAGAGCTCTTGCTCCGTAATCCGGTTGTCGCTCTGCACTTTTTGTTTGTCGATTAAATCAATGATGTCTTCGTTGGTGTACAGTCCGGTGTGCACATTGACGTGCGCGTAACGATCACCCAGCTCAGCGGCGCGCACCAGGATTGGCTGAGCGTGTTCCAATATCCAGTGAACAATCGGCGTCACATACTGTGCAGCTCGCAGCGTGTATTTTGATATATTGCCCACCGGCATCCAGGCAAACCCCACCCAAACAAGAATTAAGCAGCCCATGATTGCAAGTGGCCACGGCAGCGTAACAGCGAGTAGCACGAATAAAATCGAACTTAGCAGCCCAATACACAGCCACAAAAAGATATCCAGACTCGGGCCAAACGCCACCACGCTATACAGCTGGCGCGCCATTTTATCGCCAGCGCGTGCCTGACGCTTGAGTTCTTTTGCCGGCACCCGGTGATAGATTTTTTGCAGCGCCATCAAAAATAGCAGGTCGATACACAAAAATATAACCGTAATCGTAAACAGCATGCCCATATCTTATCATTATTTCTTGAGCATTTTATTTGCACGCAAGAATCAGTTATTATATGCCTAGCTTTCATACAAAATAGAAAGCATAGGAATAGGAGTTTACTTGTGAGCAAACGGTTTTTAATTATTATCGCGGTCGTCATTCTGGCATTTATAGGATTCGTTATTTTTAATAAACAGCGTTCTTCAAAAACTGGCACCGATGTGCAAGTGACCAGCGGCAGCAATCATACGCAAGGCACCGGCACTACTGGTGTGACACTTGTTGAGTTCGGAGATTTTCAATGCCCAGCTTGCGGTGCATACTATCCGCTATTTCAAAATATTAAACAGCAGTACGGCAACAAGATTACCTTTCAGTTCCGCCATTTCCCGCTCGTAAATATTCACCAAAACGCCATGGCAGCTCATCGAGCAGCGGAGGCGGCTTCTGTCCAAGGTAAATTCTGGGAAATGCACGATCTACTATACGAGCGGCAAAATCAATGGAAAGACGCGACAAATGCGCCAGGTATTTTTGAAGATTACGCAACCGAGCTTGGACTGAATGTCGAACAATTTAAAACCGATGCGGCGAGCGAAACAATCAGCGGCATTATCAACGCCGACGTAAAAGCAGCGCAAGCTTTAGGAGCAACGAGCACTCCAACAATTATCCTGGATGGCAAGATTATCGAGAATGCCCCGCAGCCAAACGATCTCGATGGCTGGACAAAGCTTATCGATGAAGCAATCGCGAGCAAATCCCAGTAGCTGCGCTGCGTGCTACAATTTAGATCATGGCATACAAAAGTGGAAACCCGGCCCTCGGCAAAAATACGTTCAAAGGTTTAGTTGGTACCGGCGAATCGTCTATGACGCTGCAAAGCACCGCTTTTAAAACCTTGTGTTTGATGGCGCTTTGCTTGGCGAGCGGCGGATTCGGCTGGGTACTTGCCAGCCAATCATTGCGCGCCGGAGATACAAGCATGCTTGTCATTCCCCTGTTTGGTAGTCTTATTGTGGCGACCGTCTTTGCGGTTATCACCATCTTCAAAAAGACTGCCGCACCAATCACAGCACCGCTGTACGCTTTGGCCGAAGGATTTGCGCTCGGTATTCTTTCATTCTGGTTTGAGCAGGAATTTTCCGGAATTGTACTGCAAGCCTTGCTGCTCACAGCTGGAATTTTCATCGCTATGTTGTTGATTTACTTGCTGGGGATCATCCGCCCAACCGAAAATTTTAAACTCGGTCTGGTCGCCGCAACCGGCGGAATCGCTCTGTACTATGTCGCAACGCTGATCTTTGGGTTGTTTGGCATTACATTACCACTCGTTGCCGACACATCGTTTTGGGGTATCTTGTTTACGATTGGCGTAATCATTGTGGCGGCGCTCAATTTGGTTGTTGATTTTGATTTTATTGAGCAAGGTGTTGAGCAACGAGCCCCCAAGTATATGGAGTGGTACAGTGGCTTTGGTCTTCTGGTGACGATCGTCTGGTTATATATTGAGCTGCTGCGGCTGCTCGGCAAAATCCGCAGTAACTAGGATAAAAAACAAATAGAAAGAATGCGTAAAAAGCCCGGGCGGCTCTTCCCGGAGTTATTACATGTAGCGATGCCTTTGAGGAAAAAGAACAGCCGGAGCAGCGAATTTATTTCGCTCGCACCGCGCGACGGAGAAAAACCGTAGGTTTGTCTCGTAAAGCTAAGCCGCTAGTAGTGCAAAAACTGCTGCCAATTTGGACGGCGAACATGGACGTTCACAAACATGCGTTCAGTTGGCACAATGGTAACTTTGATGGGCATTTTTTGTCTCCTTTTCTTTTTTGGTTTTTTATTTATAACTAAAATCAATGAGAACTAATTTTGGTTCTCATAGCCTACATCGGCTTTTTAGTTTGAATTTTAATGTTTGTTTTTCTTTTCAGCACCAACTCAAATGCTGTCAGAATAGTTCTATTTTGTCATAGCCCGCGTGCAAGCACAAGCATCATTTTGATTTTTTGGTATCTTTTTCTTTTGCAGCGCTCAAGGTATTCATTGGCGCTTTTAAAATGGTGGTGATAGCCGTGCCGGCTGCAGCGTGAATGCTCACCCGCCGCGCTTTTTCGACTTGGATCTTTTTGTGTAGCTTGCGCATTTCAGAACTTGGTGTAATCTTACCGCCGATTTGCCGAAGCTCATTGTCGATTGAAGCCAGTTCTTCGTCACTAAGATCATCCAATTCCAGGAACGCATCGCGAGCCGCTTTATTAGAACGAATCAATTCATCAAGTTTTAGGTGTAACGACTTTGAATCACGGTTCTGGGTATTTTGAATTAGAAACACCATCATAAACGTGACGATGGTGGTACCAGTATTAATAACTAATTGCCAGGTGTCCGAAAACCCAAAGAACGGTCCGGATAACGCCCACACAACCACGACGCCCAAGGCCAAAACAAACATGTACGCAGTGCCGGTCGCGTACGATATTTTGTTAGAGAATTTTCGAAACGTTTCTTTCATGTTTTATTCCATGTGTCATAAGCATTATACAATATATTGTTCGAAACCACATTATTAAGAGCTATTTAAACAACCGGCGACAGATAAATTTGTGGGCATCAATCGCAACCAGCGAAATGACCGACGGAATTAGAATTGCCTTGAGCGCATCAAGCGGCGCAATGGCGACGATACCAAAGTACTTGCCGAGCGGCGTCCAGAAAATAATCATGTTCAGGATCGCCGAAAATGAAATTGCAGCGACAAGCTTCCAGTTGGGGTGCAAAAAATTTCGTACCCACGAGTGGTGCTCAAAATTGACGCTCAAGCCGTTCGCCCACTGCACAACAATAATCGCTAAAAACGCCATAGTCTGCGCATAGGCATAGCCTTTATCGAGATTTACAGTAAAAATCACCAGCACGCTCAAGCTCATAATAATCGCCATAAGCAGCACACGACTGAGTAAAATTCCGTTTAAAAGTGGCGCTCTTGGACTCGGTGGCGGCTGTTCCATATGGTGTTTTTCGGATGGACTTAAACCTAAAGGAATAACCGTCACGCCGTCGGTCACCAGGTTGACCCATAAAATTTGAACGGCACTCAGCGGCAACGGAATACCAAATAATAATGCACCCATCATAGTCAAAACTTCGCCGCCGTTGGTGCCAAGCAAATAGACCAGCATTTTTCGAATATTAGCGAGTACTGTACGCCCCACGCGAATGGCGCTCATAATTGTTTTGAAATTATTATCCAGCAGGACTACGTCGCTGGCATCCTTGGCGGCGTCGGTGCCGCTGCCCATCGCCAAACCGACATTTGCTTCGGCAAGTGCCGGAATATCATTCACGCCATCGCCAGTCATCGCCGTAATTTCATGTCCCTTGGTTGCTTTAAGTAATGCATATTTGTGTTCGGGCAAGACACGACCAAACACCGGCCGTTCTGTAATTGCTTTCCGAATTTCTTCAGGGTCGCCGTTAGCCAGCACCATGCTGCTGGTGACTTGGTTGACGCTTGATGCAATACCGACTTGCGTGGCCACGTATCCAGCCGTTTCGACGTGGTCGCCAGTTAGCATCACAACTTTTATTCCGCCTTTTTTTGCGTGAGCCACTGCTTCGGCAATTCCCGGTCGCAGTTGGTCGCTCATGCCGACAAAACCATCGAACTCTAAATTTTGCAGATGATGAGCATCGAGTAACGGTTGCGCAGAACCTGTAAAACTCCGATGCCCAAAAGCCAACGTGCGATAGCCGCGACTGGTAAATCGCTGCAAGTCCCGAGCAACTTCTGGCTGAGAAGCGCGCAAACCGCAGTAATGCAGCACTTGCTCTGGTGCGCCTTTAATAAATAGAGTGTGTCCGCCGTCGTGTTTCCACACCGTACCGCTCAGACGCATTTTTTGGTCAAACGGATAATCGGTAACATGTTCCCAATCGCTTGGCGGCTGCACGTCGGGCAATGATTCTAAAAAAATTTCGTCGAGCGGGTCGCTGGCATAATCGCCCTCGACATTCAAGCTCATTCGGATGATCGTATTTAGTTCATCTTTGGTGTGGCTGGGACTCATGCTATCGGCAATTGACAGTTTATTTTGAGTGAGCGTGCCGGTTTTATCGGTAGCAATCAAAGTGACCGCGCCAAGCGTTTCCATCGCCGAAATCTTTTTGACCAGCGCCTTCTGCTTGGCCATGCGCCGCGCGCTAAATAACAGCACGACCGTCAGTGCGACCGGTAAGCCCTCGGGTATTGCCGAAACAATCATTGTCAGGCTGAATCGCAACGCTTCTTCGAGCGGCAATCCGCGGATAGCTGCCATACCAAAAATCAGCACCCCGATTGTACCGACGCCCACTAGAATTTTACTCATCACGTTATCAATCTTTTGTTCGATTGGCGTTTTGTCGCGATCGGCCTGATTGGCCAACGCATTGATGCCTCCAAGTTGTGTGTCGTTTCCGGTCGATGTAATCAGTAACAAACCCGAACCGCTTTTTACATACGTACCTTTAAACAGCATATTAGTTTGTTCAAAAACTTGTTTTTCGCTGTCTAATGCGTCGGCTTGTTTGTGAACAGGCAATGATTCGCCGGTCAACAGAGCCTCGTCGGCCTGCAAGCGATTTGACTCAATCAACCGTCCGTCGGCCGGAACTTTCATGCCTTCCACAGCGTGTACAACATCGCCGGGCACCAAAAATTCGCTATTGATCTCCGTACTTTGACCATTCCGAATCACACTCACATGCAACGTATCTTGAGCCTTCAGCGTTTTGAGTACCCGGTTGACTGAAAACTGCTGAAAGTAATAAATCAGCGCGTTGACCACGACAATCACACCAATAATAATTGCTTCAAACCATTTGCGCTCAAACAAACTAATCCCCAGTGCAAAAATCAAAATCAGCACGAATACGCTGGCAAACGGCTCGATAATTTTCTTCCACAGCGGCGTTTTTACAGAACTCAACCGATTGTAACCGTGGGTATGCAACCGTGCTTCGGCTTCGTGCGCCGTTAAGCCTGTTGGAGTACTGTCAAGCGCATCAATAATTTGATCGATTTCGAGCTGATAATAGCGGTGGTTGGATTTTGATTCAATGTTCGCCATCGTGTTTCAGTGTAGCATAAGCAGTTTGTCGTCAACTTCGGTAGAGTCGATGTTTTTTTATGTAATTCATTGTGTTGTTATGGACAAGGTCGCTCAATCCGTTTTGACGTATGTCGTTTTTAACAATTGATGACGAAACGGGCGACCACACCGCTGGCAAAATTTTGTAGTTTTTTGGTGTTAATTGTTCAAGTTGTTTGGTGACTTTTGACTTTTGTGTATTATCTCGAAGTACGACGCACAGCTCCAGCCTCGCAAGCCACGCGTCAGCACCAGGCCAATCACCCAAATGTTCGAGCATGTCCGAGCCAACGATTAAACAAAACTGGGCGTTATTATATGTATTGGCTAATGTGGGTAATGTGTTTTCAAACGTAATATTATTATGCGGGCTATCGAACCTTTTGATTGTTTTAAAATCATGGAGCGCTGCGTCAGTCATTGCTTTGCGGTGTGCGTAGTCGGTGACTTTTTCTTTGCGGTGCGGATTTTTTTCGATCATGACTAAGACTTCATCGAGTTCGCAGGCACCGAGTGCCACAAGACAAACTTCAATATGACCAACATGAATCGGATCAAACGTCCCTGAAAACAATCCAATTCGTTTAGGCATCGAGTGGCATCCCTTCACAACATTTCGTCGGCATCTTACAAGCTGGGCACATAAAATGTCCGTGGACTGGTTCGATCGGATAATGCCCGCAGCTATCGCAAAAAAACTCCGGCGATTGTTCTTTCACGAGTTCTTCGTACACTTCATCTTTTTGATCATTCATAGTTAGTATTTTTTCTTTTTACCGCAGCTTGTGCAACCTTTTTGTTTTTGTTTTAGATCGTACACGACAGTTTTTTTACCACAGGTGCATTTGCGATCACCTTTATCAATCAAGGTATCTTTTGGATCAAAGCCAAGGTCTTTAATCTTATCGGCTTCACCTCCGGAGGTTCGGGCTCGCTCAAGGTCACACGAACCAGCACCGCAAAATCCACCGCCCGGCGCTGCCGCAACAACTTCGTTTAATCGTTCCCACGCATTTTCCAATTGCCCCATTTGCTGCAAATATTGAACATCCAGCAGTCCTTTCAAAGTTTGGCCGTCGAACATTTCGGTCGTAATGGTAAGGTCTTCTTGGGACTTGGTAATCAGCGATTGCTTCACAAATTCTTCGACGTAGAGCAGTGCTTCTTTTGGATCGGCGTTTTCTTCGCACAAATCCAAAACAAAATCGGCAATCATGACTGCGTCCGATTCAAGCAATTCTTGGCGCTCGAGTGCTTCTTGCTTAAAGCCTTCGTAATCTTTGATGGTGCCTTTCGGCACTTCTTCGCCTAAGAAAATCTCTGTGCACCATTCTTCACTGGCCACTTCATCGAGCAGCGCAACAAACTCAGACAACTCATCGTCCACAAACAACTGCGTACCATGCAACTCTGTCTTATCCATCTCGGTTGCGTCAAAGCCCTTACGGAGCAGCGCTTGCTGAATAACATAATGCGTAAAGTAGGTTCCCGGTAACCCAAATTGTTCTTGCGTGCGCTTGTTTGGATCGCTCAGATCCATATCGCGGATCATCAGTTTCTCGATCTCCGGCACGTAGCCACCGCGGCTTTTTCCATCAATCTTGTACGCTTCGATTGACCAATTAGTACACTCGGACAAAGTTCGCATGCGGACTGTTTGCCCAAGCGAAAACCCGCCAAGACGACGGGCGTGCATTGACGTAAAGTCTTCGATGTCTTCGTTTACTCGGCGCGCATCTTCCTCGCCGTAAGCGGTTGGAATAAGCGCGTCTTGGTTCATTCGCCGCGTTGACCGTCCGTAGGCAATAAACTCATCCGACTCTGGATCACGAGCGTGAGTAATTGGCGCGAATGATTCTGGCTTGTTTTTGCGGCGCCACTCAGCAACCAACCGATGACAATCCATCCACAACGCCTGGTTTGCTTCTTGGTGTTCGGGGCTACCAAGGCCAAACTTTTGCTTTGCCTCTAATACACGGCGACCAGTCGAAAGCGCATCAACTGGTTGTTGCGCGTATTCGGTGTTTTCTATTTGCTGAGCGCGAGTCGCCATAATCGCTTCGCTCGCAAGACGTTCTTGGGCACGTGCTTCAGCGAGTGCCGGAATACTGTCGGCCGATACATACATTTCTGTTTCGATAATGCTTGCGCTCAAAAAAATACCCTCGCTCTATACCAAGCAAGGGATTCAAAGACAGTGAGGGTGTTTTGTTTGCTCTTGCTCGAGAGACTTTTTGCTAGATCGGACTTATCGCTTTAGTCTAATTTGCGAAATACCGTTGCGGCACAGTGTAGGATTCTCACCTAACTTCCAGCATTTTATTGTTAAGTGCTGTTAGTATACACCCAATTCAAAACGCTAGATGTAGTATTAAAAACATTTACGCTAACGCTAAAAGTAGTACGAGAATGCCAAGTCCAATGCGGTAGTAGGCAAAAATATTTAAGCTGTGTTTAGCTAAATATTTGAGCATAAAACTAATTGCGAATAATCCGCTAGCAAAGGCGGACAGTACGCCAACGGCAAAAATTCCGGATCCACTCTGCACTTGCTGAATGCCGCCGTCGAGCATCACTTTAGTAATGGCGCCGAACATAATGGGCACACCAAGTAGAAACGAAAAGCGCGTTGCCGACACGCGGTCCAGCCCCATAAAAATTCCGGTCGTAATTGTGGCGCCCGATCGAGAAACACCTGGGATAATTGCTGCTGCTTGCGCGAGACCAACACTCAGCGCCTGCTTTGGCATAGTGTCGTTCAGCTTGGTTTTCTTTTTTTGCCGCGTGGCGTAACTTTCGGCACCAATCATCAAAAAAGCAACCAGGATTAGATTGATTGCAACAAGTGTACTGGAACGAAAAG
>CAYQXB010000001.1:0-24905 GCA_964421475.1 uncultured Candidatus Saccharibacteria bacterium | reverse complement strand
GGAGGGGCTTACCCCTCCGATAGTATTTTGAACTAAATTCAAAAATACTATCTCCTCCCCCTAAAGCTCGGCTTCGCCTCGTGACGTCATACGTCAAAAAAGGAGGGGCTTACCCCTCCAGATCAGAATCGAACTAAATTCAGGAATATTATACAAAAACAGTCCCAAAAAGTGTCCGATCGGACAAAAAGTGGTACTGTTTTCGGTTTTACAAGGCTACTTTGGTATACTAGAGAGTGAATACCCTTATGGTTAATTATGGGCACCACAAATACATATTTTTATCGAGATAAACCCGTGTTCGGACTAGACCTTGGCTTCAGCAGTGGCAAGGTCATGCAAGTCATTCCTCATAATAATCACCACGTAGTTTCAGGATACGGCGTTGCAGATTACGATCCGAAAGCTATCGAAAATGGCGTGATTGTTGATCATGAAACTATCGCCAAAGCCCTGCATGACATGTTCGAAAATAACATTGTCGGTGAAATTTCCACGCGGCGCGTGGTATTTGCCGTGCCAGCGGCCCGCACATTTAGCCGCGTGCTCATGTTGCCAAAACTCGCCAACAAAGACATCCCCGACGCCGTACGACTGGAAGCCGAACAGTACATTCCGGTGCCGATTGACGATCTATACCTTGATTACGAAGTCATCCGAAAATCAGACAAAAACACTGAGGTCTGGGCTGTCGCTGTGCCTAAAAAACTAGTCGACTCGTACGTGATGCTCGGCAAACTACTTGGACTCGAGGTGGTAGCCATGGAAACAACCACCAGCGCGTGTAGCCGATTGTTCGCCTACACCGATACTCACGATGTTCCGACGGTGCTTATCGACTTTGGTTCGGTTTCATCTGATATTACGGTGTACGATCAAGGAATCGTCGTGACGGGCACCATTCCGGGTGGTGGTGACGATGTCACAAATCTGATCAGTAAAAATTTGGGTGTATCCCGCCAGGAAGCAAGTATTATCAAAGCAAAGTACGGACTCAACGTTAGCAAAAAACAAACACAAGTCCAGACCGCACTCGATCCGCTCCTTGCGCAGCTCATCAAAGAAATAAAGCGCATGATCCGCTACTACGAAGAACGCACCTCGAATCAACAACACAAAATTGCGCAAGTCGTAACCATCGGTGGTGGGGCCAATGTTCCGGGCCTGAGCGAATACATGACCAACGCCCTGCGCCTCCCGGTTCGCACCTGCAATCCCTGGGAGCAAATCGAATTTCGACACATTCAGCCGCCGGGCGCTATTCAACGAACCATGTACATGAGCGTCGCTGGTCTTGCACTCGCTAATCCAAAGGAGTTGTTCGTATGATCAATCTCCTGCCCAAAGAACAGCGCGACAGCATCATGTACGCTCGTCGGAACGTAAAACTCCTTCGTTTATGTATTGCTGCGATAGCTGTAATTCTTGTGGTGGTCAGCATGTGGGGCATGGGCTATTTTTATGTTAATAAAACTGCTCGCGAGTACAATCGGAGCATCGCCCAAAAACGCTCCAATCTCAAAGCACAGAATCTTGAAGAAACCGAAGTTCGCATCGAAACGTTCTCCAACAATCTCAAGCTTATTTTGCAGGTACTCGAAAAAGAAGTCCTCTTCTCGAAACTACTACGACAAGTAGGAGCAGTAACGCCAAGCGGCGCAATTTTGTCCAACATTGAGCTCAGCGAAATCAGCGGTGGCATTGATCTAACCGTACGCGCCAAAAACTATGATACTGCCACGCAGGTGCAAGTTAACCTCGAAGACAAAGGCAACAAACTATTTCAAAAAGTCGATATTGTATCGGTTAGCTGTAACGCCGAAGATGACGAGGAATCATCAGGAACCTCGACACCGCCAAATACCACTCAATCAGCCGAAGATTCGCTCAGCCAGGATTACCCATGCACCGCAACGCTCCGCGCATTGTTTAATGATGAAAACCAGTTCTTGTTTATCAACAAGTCTGCGGGAGATCAGTAATGAGTAGCAAAAAAGTATTCTTTGGCATGATTGGTTTGCTGGTACTCCTTGCGGGCATGGCGGTTGGATTGCTCGTACTCGGCGATCAGTTGTTGAGCAAGGAGTCGAGGAAATTAGTTGAACTGCGGCTCGAAGAATACCTGCTCGATCAACAACAAACATCGCTGGTTCAAGCCGAAAAAGATATTCAGCAATACGAAGACCTCGAAAAGACTGTTAAGGCGATCGTACCTCAGGACAAAGATCAAGCTCGAGCTGTGCGCGAAATTATTCGCATGGCCGGCGAAAGCGGTATTAAAATTAGTAGTATTGATTTTCCAACCTCCAATCTTGGCAGTAAGCCGAGCAAATCATCCGGCAACCAAAACCCCGATGCTCCAGGCGCCGACCAAAAACAATCCAAAAAAGAAGCTCCTGTGAGCCAAGGCGAAGCGGTTGATGGTATCAGCGGAGTGTATAGTCTGCGGATGAATATTGTGCCTGATTCCGGCAAACCGGTTAGTTACTACAAATTCCTGGAATTTTTGAGTAATCTTGAAAACAACCGTCGTACCGCACAGGTTACCAGCGTAAAGATTGAGCCAGTTGGCGATTCCGACATTAATCCATCGGTTACGTTTGCATTAACAATTAATATATTTGTAAAGCCATGAATATACATCTTCAAAATATACCAACTCTCTTTACCCCGCTGCTTAATAAAATTCGGCAGTACGCTGGGTTCGTCATTGTTTTGTTGGTGCTGGGCGGATTCGCCTTTATTATTATGCGGATCAGCTACTACGCCACACTCGAGCCGAGCCAAACTGCGATTGATGAAAAGCTCCTCAACCTGAAACAAACCCGCATTAACCAAGAAGCAATCGATAAAATCGAGAAACTAAACAGCACAAATGTTGACGTCAAAGCACTCTTTGACGAAGCGCGCGACAACCCCTTCCACGAGTAGAATTTCCTTCCAGGCTCTAAAAGACCGAGGCACAAATGAGCCACAGAAGCCGAGTCAAGCCGCAATCCTACCCGAGCAAGCCATAAGAGAATGGCGAGGGGCGCCCTTCGAAGAAGGCGATATTGCGGCGCGGCTTCTGTGGCTCATTTTGCCATCGCTTTCTTTTAGTTGCCTGAAATGATTTTGGATACTTTTGTCGAAACAAAAGTATCAGGGGAGAGTTTTAGGGTGTTTTTTGAGAAAAGATACGAGCGCTAGTTGCCGTAAAGTTTGAGGTTGGCTTCGTGCGCCACAATGATCACTTTTGATACGCCGTATGGATTTGGCACAAAACTAAACGTATAGTTTTGTTGCTCACCAGCCGTTTCGATAACAAGTGTTCCGTAACTGAATACGTGTGCGAAAACGCCTTTTTGCGACACAGTCACGTCTTGCACATCACCAATATTAAGTTGCGAAATTTTTCGATTAAACAGGGTCATGTACAAAACCTGCGCAATCTTTTCGTTGGTAACGTATACCACGTTGCTCCGATACAATTGCGCGTAAATCATAGTGACGCCGACGGTCAAAACCGAAACAATAAATCCCAAAAGTGCAACGTACTTTTGCGCGCCGTCGATGCCAAGTTGTCCCAGAACAGAGCCAGACGCAAGCACCAACGACGCCAGCAAAATAGTCAGCGAAATAAGTGCACCACTAAACACAATAATAAAAAGTCCGAACATATGTTTGCGAATTTCCAGCAGCAATTGTTCTTCGTCATCGAATTCGATTAAACTAAAGTATCGTTTGCCCGTTGCCGAAAGATGGCTACGACCTTGATCGGCGGTCTTTTCAATTTTTAGTTGTTGATGCATTGCAAGTATTATACCAATGCTTGTTGATTATCGTCAGTTTTTTTATTGAGGCCCAGATGCTTGCGAGCTTTGGTGGTGGTTTTGCGTCCGCGCGGCGTACGTTCGATCATCCCAATTTGCATTAGGTATGGTTCGTGAACGTCCTCGATTGTTTGGCGTTCTTCGGCAACCAGTGCAGCGATGGTTTCAACGCCAACCGGGCCGCCATCATAATTTGTAATAATCGCGGTTAGGATTCTACGATCGCTTGGATCAAGCCCAAGCCCATCAATCTCCAGCAGTTCGAGCGCGCTTGTCGTCGTCACTGTATCAATAATCCCGTCACCGTTCACATCAGCATAATCGCGCATGCGTTTTAGTAAGCGATTGGCAATGCGCGGCGTTAGGCGCGAACGCTTGGCGAGTTCTTTGGCAGCCGCATCGTCGATCGTGATGCCTAAAATTTGGGCGGCTCGTTTTACGATACTCGTAATTTCGGTTTCGTTATAAAAGTTTAAGCGGTGGATCATTCCAAACCGATCGCGCAGCGGCGCAGCTAATTCTCCGGTTCGAGTCGTGGCGCCAATGATCGTAAACTTTGGTAAATCAAGCCGCAGACTTTTGGCGCTCGGGCCTTTGCCCAACATAATGTCGAGTTTGAAATCCTCCATGGCGCTATACAAAACTTCTTCAACCGTTCGGTGCAGCCGGTGGATCTCGTCAATAAATAGTACGTCGCCATCTTGCAGGTTGGTCAGCAGACTTGCTAAATCGCCGGCCCGCTCAATCGCCGGCCCGGACGTGATGCGAATCTGCGCACCCATTTCATTAGCAATCACACTCGCCAAAGTTGTTTTGCCCAAACCCGGCGGACCATATAACAAAACATGATCAATCGGCTCGCCGCGTTTTTTTGCCGCCACAATTGCTAACTTTAGATTTTGCTTAATTAATTCCTGGCCAATGTAATTGGTAAAATCTTTTGGCCGCAGCGTGTTCTCAAACTGCTCTTCTTGCTTGTCATCATCACTGGAACTGGTCTGTACAATTCGTTCAATCGCCATGGGAAACCCTTTGGGTTTTAGTAAATAGTAACCAGTAATCAGTAAACAGTAAACTCATGCGTTGTCCTTTGAAAATTTGTTTGATGCACTTGACTATCATTGCTTCTTTACCCGATACTTGAGCGCAACTCTGTCTTCAGAAATTTTTTGAGCCTCTAATAGCTCCAGTGGCAGATCAAAATCTTCATCGCCAACAAATGATCTGCCTCTGCCAATAATGTACGGACAAACCACCAGATGAATTTCATCAACAAGCCCTTTTTGTATAAAAGAATTGTTTAGCTTTCCGCCGCCAACAAGATACAGCGTTTCCATACCTTTCGACCGCACAAGATCAATGGCAATCTCCGGACTAGAAACAACTTTATAGTTTACTGGTGCCTTAAAATCTTTTGTGCTCACAATAATTTTCAGACCTGCATCAACGTTATCAAAGTTCTGGTCTTCATATAACTTTGTCACGAGTTCATAAGTCTCTCGTCCCATAACAATGTTACCGTGTTGTTTTGCGGTTTCTAAAAACTCGACCCAGCCAACATGTGGCAACCAATCTTCGTCTCCATTCTCTCGAGCGATCATACCATTGGGCGAAATCACCATGTCCAAAATAATTTTCATAACTTTCCTTTCAGGGCTTGTTTGATTCTTTGTTCGGTTGGGAGTTTTTGGTCGATTTCGCTCAAGGCATTTTGCGCATCTTGTAATGTATAGCCCAGTGCAACTAAGCCTTGTACGGCGTCATCCTGCTGAGCTGCCGGCGCACCCGTGAACACTCCCGCCACGCCGACTTTGTCTTTCAGGTCGAGTACGATTCGTTCGGCTACGCGCTTACCGACGCCCGAAGCTTGTTGAATGTACGCCGTATCCTGGTTGGCAATTGCGCTAGACACGTTGCCCGCGTTACCTAAGTTCAAAACACTCAAAGCCATTTTGGGCCCAACTCCGTTTACAGTCAGCAGCTGCTCAAATAATTGTTTGGTTTCTGGACGCACAAACCCAAACAAGTCGTGGGAAACTTCGCGGATGTGTTCATAAATATAAAGCTTCACTGTTTTGCCAGTTTGGAGTGTTCCTTGATCTTCGTTGGTGACATAAATACCGTAGCCAACACCCTGGACATCAAGAATAACTTGCTCCACATTGTTCTCACTAACTATTCCCTCAAGCGTTGCAATCATATCAGCCTATTATCTCACATTTACCGTATTTCCAAGACCAGGTCCTGGAAATAGGGTAAATGTTGTATAACTAGTTTGCTAATTCTGATTTTAGAATGTCCAGGTCACGTTTATAACTTTCGTAGTCAGCAACGAACTGTCTGTAGTCATCGACGCTCTCAAACAATTCAAGAGTCGCTTTGGGTTTTACCCAATCCGCTCGTTTTTTACCAAGATAATAGGGCAAGCTAGAAAACTCCCACTCCAAATATGCCCTGGGGTTGAGGTGTATGTATCGCGAGATATGTTGCAAGTAGCTGTCATTATCAATGAGTACGGCCTTGAACCTATCCTGGAACAGTGGACCAACTCGTTGATACTTTTTGTTAAAGTAGCTCGTGTACGATCCGCATATATTTTTCAGTAGTTTTTTCATTGCGTCTTCCTGGATTTGATAGACTAATATGTGGAAATGGTTCGGCATGAGACAAAAAGCCAACAAGTCGATTTCATGATGCAGCCAGGGATATTCTCGACCCCTTTTATCTCGCGATGGTCGGCTATCAAGATACCTCTTAGTGAGATTGAGGAAAACTGCATAATCGCTTTTATCTTCAAAAATCTTGCGCTTGTTTACTCCACGATTGTATATGTGGTAGTACGAATCTGATAGGTAAAATTTTCGACTATTTCGACTTGGCATAGTTATTAGAACATATTCTTTCTATTTCCAGGACCTGGTCTTGGAAACTTAGGGTTGGGTGGTTTTGGGGTTGATGCTCATCGAGCAACAAATTGCTGCAGCTAAAGCATCGGCGGCGTCATCTGGTTTTGGTGTTTCTTTAAGTTTTAAAATGACGCGCACCATTTCTTGCATTTGTTGTTTATCGGCTTTGCCATAACCAGTAATTGCTTGCTTGATTTGCATTGGCGTAAATTCATGGAGTTCTAGGTTGTGCTGTTTGCCAAGTAGCAACACAACACCACGCGCCTGACTCACACTCATGGCTGTTGTTACGTTACGAGCAAAGAATAATTTTTCAACCGACATTACGCCAGGTTTATGCTCTTTTATAATTTGGCTAAGTTCATCAAAAATAGTTTCCAGCCGGTCAGCGTCAGCTTGCTTAACCGGTGTTTTAATCACACCAGCATCCAGGCAGGTCATATTGCCGCGTTCAACTTCAATAACACCAAATCCCAAAATGCCAGTCCCCGGATCAATCCCCAAAATTTTCATATATATAAGTATAGCTTACGCGCTATTTGTTCGGCGATTTACCAAAGATTTTTAATACGCGATGTTTAATTTCCTGGCGATATTCGTAAGCACCGTAGCCCAGCGCCAACACCGCAACCGCAATGAGCGCCGGGTAACTCACATTGGTTTTGGTGGCAGCTGCCGGGTTCGAAAGTGCGTTTGTAGTTGAAGCACCGGCAACCTTGCGGCAACGATTGGTTTCGGGATTTCGCTCTTGGTCGGCGTTACACGGCTTGAGGCCTGATACGGAATCTTTCTTTTTACAGCGATTGGTTGCTGGATTACGAAATTGGTCGGCATTACATGGTTTGAGGCTAGACGTCGTCGTAGCCGTACTCTTGCAACGATTCGTCGCAGGATTGCGATACTGACCAGCACGACATGGTGTTAATCCATTGGCAGTTTCGATTTTTTTGCAGCGATTCGTTTCGGGGTTTCGAAACTGATCAGGGTTGCATGGTTTTAGCCCTTTGTCAGAATCAATCATTTTGCAACGATTCGTCAGCGGATTACGAAACTTACCTGCCGGGCACGGCGCCAAAGTGCTTTCCTTACCGCCCAGGTTGTTCGGCTGTGGCGCGCTCAGAATATTGATTTTCCCAGGTGTTGGTTCTGATGTTATCTGCCAGACGTCGCCGATAAGCGCCCAGGTTTTGCCCGCCTTTACATCCTTGTAGATACTCGTTTCGGATAGTACTTTGCCGGCTGGATCACTCAACCGCACTTGGCTGGAAGTATTACTGAGCACCAATTTTGTTTCAGCCGAATACAGCACCAAGTAGCTTTGTGGTTCAATCTCAAACGCTGGTAGCACATAGGTATATTGATACTTAAGCCCAGCCTGCAACACATAATTTTTGAGTTGAACAAGTTCGTCATTCGGGTTATATAACTCGATAAATTCATCCTGACTATCCAGCTGCGGACTGGCCGGGTCGGGCAAAAGCTCAGTAATTGTAATGGGCAGGTACGCCATCGGCTCAGGGTCCGGCGGAGTTTCAGCTGGTTGTAAATCACCGCCAGTTGGCGTCGGCGCATCAACAATAAAATCCTGCCAGTTATCGTCGGTATCCGCGCCAATCCGTTGCAAAGATTGACCGGCGAGCGGCGCTAATGCAGATTGAGTTTCGGCGAATTGTGCGTTGCCCCAGCCCAATCGGTCGCGCTCTGCATTGTGGTTATCAACCAATTTTATGTGGCCACCATTTGCCGAAAGTCCGCTGTTGTACCCGAACAAAATATCCGGCACGACGTCTTCGGGCACCATATACGACGACGAAACCAATAGCACAAATCCATTGCCCGGAATTTGGCCCTGCAACTCTGCAACTTTGTGCTGAGTAGTGTCGGCGCTAGGTGAATAGACCAGTTTCCAGCCGCTGATATTGATAGGGTCGTCTGACAAATTGTGCAGTTCGATAAATTCCTGGCCGGCATTACCAGCGCCCGCTGCGCCAGTTTGCAGTTCGCTAATAACAACATCAGCACTCGCTGCATAGACACGTATCATTGCAAACGGGTGCAAAAAAATCGCCAACGAAATGGTTGCGATTGCGAGCACACGTAAAAATTTTGGAATAAAAAAATAAAAGCCGCCGGATTTCATGACTTCCTTTCCGTTGCTTTATGCCGCCCACTATACACCCAAAAAATTGAGTGTCAATAAAATTCTTATGCTTTTATTTTATGTCGAAATTCGTATAGGTATCAATGACATCGTCGAGGTCTTCGAGCGCTTCCATGACGCGCATAACCTTGCCCTGCGTGGCTTCGTCTTCGACTTCAACCGTGTTATTTGGCACAAACGAAAGTTCGGCCGATACTATTTCAATGCCTGCCGCTTGTAAATCATCGCGAACTTTGGCGAGTTCTTTCGGATCCGTATAAACAATCGTTTCTTCACCTTCCTCAACTGCGTCTTCCGCACCCGCATCCAAGACTTGTAGCAGCAACGCTTCATCGCTACCTTTGACGCGAATCACGCCCTTGCGATCAAACTGATACGCCACCGAACCCTTTTCGGCAATACTGCCGCCGTGTTTGCTGAATGCCAGCTTAACCATTGGATAGGTTCGGTTGATGTTGTCGGTCGCACAGGCAATCAGAATTGCCACGCCGCCCGGACCGTAGCCCTCGTACATGACTTCCTGAATTTGATCGCCACCAAGTTTGCCCGAACCGCGATCAATGGCCCGCTGAACATTATTCATTGGCATGTTGGCGGCTTTGGCTTTATCGATTGCCAGCCGCAGACTAAAATTTGTATCAGGATCAGCGCCAGCGCGCGCCGCTACGGCGATGTTGTTTCCAAGCTTCGTAAATATCGCACCGCGCTTGGCATCATTGGCGCCTTTCTGTCGTTTGATGGTTTCCCACTTGCTGTGTCCAGACATTGCTATCTCCTGTTTTCTTCCCTGTTATTTTAGCAGCTTTGGATTTGTTTTTGAACCACAAAGATACTGTAAAGAGCAAAATTACTATGTACAGTCCAATCATTTGCCCCGCTGTAATTTGTACTTGTACGCTGGCCAACGGCACACGCGACAATAGCGCCGAAACGTCGAGCATGTAGCGTAGCACCAATCGCGCTGGAATCGCCACCAGCCCACTCAGAACAAACTGTGTCATTCCAGCCAAACCGGCCAGTAAACTCAGCAGCATTGCCAGCGGTACGAATGGAACAACCAACAAATTCGCTACAATACTCACAATTGAAAGCCGACCAAAAATAAACAACAAAATTGGCAACGTACAAATCTGCGCGGCCGTTGTTTCGGTTAAAACATTTACCAATAAATTCTCTCGGCTCGATTTTTTAAGCCGTGCAACTAATAGTGGAGCCAGTACGAGCACGCCAAAAAAGGCAGTGAACGATAAATGCCAGCCAATATTCGACCACAAGTACAGCGGATTCACACCGGCCGTGAGCGCGGCCGAAATAAGCAGCAGCAAAACCGGTCGAATTCGTCGGCCAAAATACCAGGTAAACAAACCAAGCGCGCTCACAACGGCAGCCCGCACAATTGACGGGCTATTACCGGTTAGTAGCAAAAATATTCCGATTAGTAGCAACGACGTTAGGAATGCTTGGTAACGCGAACGTTTTTCACTCAACCGGCGGCAAATCATAATAATTACCGTCAGGTTGTAGCCTGATACCGCCACAATATGAATCAAGCCAGAGGTTGTGAGTTCATCAGTGACGGTTTTGCCGAGCGTCGCACGCTGACCAATCAGCAATCCCAGCCCAAACGAGGCCAGCGGTTCGGGCAATGTATTTTGAATGCCGGCGGCAAAATTTCGCCGCAGCCGATCGATAGGTGACGGATTTCGTTCCAGCAAACTAATCTGCGCAAAACCCATGCTCGCCTGATTTGCACCGCGACGCGGAAACAATTTACCTTCCAGTTTTAACCGATCGCTCTTATAAACCATCGGCACGCCAAAACCATTCACCACAATTTGCCCCGGCAGATTTTTGCCATGCGAGATTACAACAATTTTGTGTGCCGTAAATTCCATTTGTGATTTTTCGTTGTACGTCGAATCTTCCAGTGCTGTAACTTCCAGTGTTACCTGCTGCCCAAACATCGAATCGTACACCGCAACTTTTTGCATAAACAAACTGCCCTGAAACCAGCCAGCCACAAATCCAAAAATTATCAAAGCTATATAAAAAAGCTTTGGTTGACGTTGGCGGACAAAAAACAAAAACACTACGCTGACCAAACTTATTCCAAATAAAATCTGGCCACATAATTGTAAGCGCGCAAAACCAAGCCCGGCCAAGAATAAAATTAGAGAAAAAATTAAGACGCTTGTCCAGCGCCAAGATTTTTTTAGCACGCCAAGTCTCCGTGCCTGGTGATTACCCCACATTAAACCACAACTTGCTATAATACCTGCATGCGAAAACAGCAACAAATTTGGCTCGAGGAACATACTAATCCTGATTTATTGCCAAGCCTTGCCAAAATTGAGCCAGGTAGCGGCGTCGTTGCGTTTGCTGATTTTTTGAAAACGAAACATGCGGATTTGACTGCCAAAAAAATTATCGATATTGGGTGTGGTAAAGGCCGTAACGCTATTTTTCTGGCTCAAAAAAGTCTAGACGTTTACGCGATCGATTATATTCAGCCTGCGCTCGATATAGCGCGCGAAATTGCCGAAGAGCAAAACGTTAGCAAGAACATACATTTTCTGCAAGCCGCTATAGACGAAGGCTGGCCGTTTGAAGACAACTTTTTTGATTATGCTGTGGATTGTTTTTCATCGATTGATATCGAAACAAAAACTGGCCGCGAAATTTATCGGGATGAAATGCTAAGGACGCTTAGGCCTGGTGGCTACGCCATGGTCAATGTTTGCTCGAGCGACGATGAATGGGAAAGTGAAGCAATCACCAAGCGACCGGGCTCAGAACCAAACAGCGCTTTTTGGCCAAATGGAAAATTCCAAAAGAATTATGACGAAGCCGAGCTTAGAGAATTTTATAAAGATTTTACGATCATTGAACTCAAAAAAATTAGCAAACCAGCTGAAAAGTTAGGCCGTCACGGAACTGCCACAAACTTTTGGCTCGTGTTGCAAAAGTAAAAATAGCAAAAAACTAAATCAACTAATACTCGTGTTGACTTTTTGACTCAAAACAGAGATAATAACCCCTGTTTTACGCACATTAAATCTGTAGCATTCCCAAAAATGCAAACCAAGCAACATGTTGCTGTTTGGAATTTTGAGAGGAGACGCAGCATCGAGCTAGCAAGCTGAGAGCAGCAAACTTGTTTTGTGCTCACAGCTTGCTAGCTCAGAGGCTAGCGTCGACGAGGGCCCATAGCTCAGCCGCCCCGATGAACTTGTTTCATCGAAAGTAAATAAGCACCGTGCTCTAACCGGAAGGCACGGAATGTTTTTACAGCGAGTCGTACTTTTATATAATCCACGCTATGTGGGCCCATAGCTCAGCCGGTTAGAGCACCTGCCTTTTAAGCAGGGTGTCCTGGGTTCGAGTCCCAGTGGGCCCTCCAAATCAAGGAGCCTCTTCGGAGGCTTTTTGATTTGGGAGAATTCGCCTGCGAATTGCGAACCCAGACTTGGTTCGGTCGTTAGTCGTGTGCCCGAGAAGTTTCTCGGCGCACCGATTAACGTGCGTTGTCATCAGTGGGCCCTCCAACAAACAAGATCTACATTCATGTAGGTCTTTTTTGTTGGAATGATCTATTGAGTCTCGAACCTAAGGACGCAGATTTTGCTGGAAGCAAAAGATGCAAGTCCTGAGTTCAAAATTTCAGTGGGCCAAGATGCAATAACAAAAGAAATTGTGCAGGCTGATGCTGAAACCTTTATTAGAAGGGCCGATGAATCACGCCCGGGAACCCAAGTCTTTATCGGCAATACCGCCCTTGGCAACCCTGAAGATCTTGTTATCGGCCCCGAAACAACCACTTTAACACTACCGAACGATGCGATTAACAGGCAGTGTGAACATCCATTTGTTCGCGGCGATTGGTAACGCTATTTTTTGCCACTTTCGCCAATCGTAATAAACTATACCTTGACTATTTAATATTTTTGTATTATTGTTATCATTATGTTTTTGAACTATTTGCTAGATTCAAAGAAAAAGAGCCTAAAGCTTCGGCCGTAGCGCTCCTGTTTTGATATGCAAAAAGCCCGCGCTACGGCGAAGGGCTTTTTTAATTATTTGAATAGGAGAATAAAATGGAAACTTTTACACAATCAACGAGTTCGATTGATGCAAACTGGCCACCAACTGTTGATACACAGCAGCGGCTTCGTGGATTTTACGTCGACAACGTTATTACTGATCAGCAAAGCGCCCAAGCCTGCATTGATCAGGTCGAAGCCACAATCAATGCTATGCATGCTAAACCTGGAGTTAATCGGGCAAGTATTCGGGTGTTAGCCGAAATTGGTGCGCTTGCCAACCTACAGACTGGCCGAGCAAATATTGAGGCTATTTTGCCAGTCCGACAAACAAGCCTTGGATTAGTATATCTGGGGCTAAACGAGGAAGCTCGCGCCCTCGATACTGCTCATCTGAGCAACTATCATAAACTACTAAGAACCGTACGCACTCTATCACCGAAACAACGTGATTCGCTGGCAACCCCCGAGCTCTTAACACCAGCGCAAGCTCACGAATTTTGTGACCAGTTTACAGTACTGTATGCACCATTTGATTACGATCAAAGCAAAACCACCGATATTCTAACGGACAGTGCAAACACTATTGCCTTTGCTCGTATGGATGGTGTCGTTGCTTCAACTGCAATGGCCGAACAAGCAACAATTGCCATTAATAATTTTGGTAATTTACATATTGCCGAAAGCACCGAAGCTAGCACCCTGTCAAATTTACGCGGCAACGGCTTATATGCAAGTGTGTCTGGGTTCTTGATTCAGCACCTTGTTGAACAACAACGTACTGGTGAAGCAAACATTGACATTCTTTACGGCGAGAGTAACTTAGCGATGCCCGGCGTTATACGTGCAGCGGCTCAAAATGGCAGAAATTTTTGCTACTTTGACCGTTACGTAGAGTTCGAGCAAACACCAACGTTTGGCATTTTGCCTCAAAATTTTTCAGTTAACGACGGCGTAGAGACGCGGCAGTTTAACGATTTTGCTGTGTCTTATGTACCGCTATAATCAGGAGGAGGTATGATATTACGTGAGCCCTTAGCCGAACTTTTTACAAAATCAGTTGCAATGATTTTAGATTTCGCGCAGCTTTCATCAGACATGCCAGATCACGCGAATATTCAGCAGTTTTTTGAAACAGCGAGTGCAGCAAACAAGAATCCGCGCTTACCCGAACTACGCCAAACATTCAACGATACTTTGCTTGATAAAGCACAGTCTCGCTATCTTATTGGTCGTTACGGCGAAGACCGCCGGGCCATGCTCGCAGACACGCCCGCCGGAAAGCAAGGCCGAACCATTCATATGGCGATAGATATTTTTGCAAAAAATCTGGAGCCAGTTTTTGCGCCGTGCGATGGCAAAATCGTGCGCAGCGACTATGAAGCCGGGTTTGGCGAGTTTGGAAATTACATAATTTTTCAGCCGTCAGGTGCTGATTTCTATATTTTCTTTGGGCATTTATCGTACGATAAAAAAGATATCGGAAAAGTAAAAGCCGGTGATGTTATTGCGCACCTCGGTGATCATACAAATAACGAAAATGGTGGTTGGTCGCGGCACTTGCACGTACAAATACTCAGAGAGCTGCCACCGGCAGGCAAAACCCCCATTGGTTATTCGACAAGAGCCACCTTTGTAAAAAATGCTCAGCTATTCCCCGATCCGCTTCGGTACTTCACCGAGTGGAAATTGAACGAATCGTGAGCCTAGTCTTTTTTGCGACGGTGTTTTTTGCCTTTGTGTTCGCCCCTATCAAACACCCACATCAGCACCAAGTGCGTCAGAATAATAATTCCGACAAATGCTGAATTCATATCATACAAATGTGCCGCGTATTCGTTAGCACGAAGGTGTGCCTGAAGTTCGGCCGGTAAAATTGGCAGCAAAAATACCGCAAACACAATGCCAGAAATTAATAGCGGAATAAAACTAATCACCAGTTTGGCACGCGGCAGCGTTCCGCGCATGACGATAGCAGTCAGCACAATTGGGATGATCAAAATCAGTGCTTCGCCGTAATGACTAGCGCCCGCGCCGACCATTACTTTTAGCGCGCGTTCGGCTTCAACATGAAAATACCTTGCCAACAATTCACCAGCCATAATACTAAAAAATAATGCTGATGCCGATACGCGAAAAACAAGCCCCAGCGCCAGCGGGAAAAGCAAAATAATAATCAGCAGAACGCTGTATTCCATCCCGCTTATGATACCAGTTTTGTGAACGCTATTATAGAGCTGCTAGAAGTAAACTGGATCGCCAACCTGCAAGCCGGATTGCTCAATAGAGCCAGCCGGCAGTTCAATCCCAAACCGACCATCTTCATTCGAGCAAAACGATTGCGGGTACGTCTCGGGTTCCACATTTTGGTACATACTGGTGACTTGTTTACGGTCGTTGAGCCAAATAATATCGAGCGCAAAATGTACATCCTTCATCCAAAAACAATGCTCATCGTTTCTATCGAATAGAAATACCATGCCGTGATTTTCGGGCAGACTTGCTCGGTTAGAAAGTCCCCTGTTTCGTTGCGTGTTCGTGGTTGCCCACTCCACACTGTATGTTTTTGTGCCGACTTCTATTGAATGTGGTGGCAAGAACGAAAACAAAATGCGGGCGGCAATGACCAGCACCGCAAACACAACTATACCGCCCAGCAGAATTTTAAAGCGTTTAGGCGCCGACTCGGTCACGGCGATGTTGCTTGGTTGCGTTTTGCTCGATGTATTCAATAATTTTGCCGGCAACGTTTCGCTCGGTCACCTTTTCGATCCCAAACCCTGGGCTTGGGTTTACTTCGAGCACCAACGGCCCGCGTTTAGAACGTAGCATATCAACACCACAGATCGAAAGCCCCATCGCCCGAGCCGCTTTTTGAGCCGTTTTGCGTTCTTCGTCGGTCAGTTTAATCGGTGTGCCTTGTCCGCCTTGATGCAGATTTGAACGGAAATCATCGTCCAAACTCTGGCGCTTCATACTGGCCACGACCTTGCCGCCAACCACCACAGCACGAATGTCCGTACCGGCTGATTCTTCAATAAATTCCTGAACCACAAAGTTCACGCCTTCAACATAAAAGGCCTGCATTACCGCTTGGGCCGCTTTGCGAGTTTCGGCAAGCACTACGCCGTTGCCATGTGTGCCGCGCGCAACCTTGATAATAAGTGGCACGCCGCCAGCCTGCTCGATAACGTCATCAACATCGGCGGTTTCCCGGGCGAACACTGTTTTTGGAATACCAACTCCGGCGCGTGCCAACAGCTGCATAGTACGCAATTTGTCACGCGAACGGTTAATCGCAATCGAGCTACTGGTGCTAAACACACCTTGCATTTCAAACTGGCGAACAATCGCCGTACCGTACTTGGTAATGCTTTGTCCGATACGCGGGATAATAACGTCGATGTGACTAAGATCTTCACCTTCGTAGCGCACGACCGGCTTGCTTTGTTCAGCTGTTAAATAACACTCGGCGTGGTTAATAACGCGCACGCTGTGTCCGCGGTCTTCGGCCTCTTTTTTGAGGCGCTTTGTTGAATAGTTGCCTGGTCCTCGTGATAAAATTGCGATTTTCATGATGGTAGCGGCTCCTCGATCTCTTCGTCTTCCGGAAGATTGATCTTAAAACGTTTTTTGAGTTCTCGACGGTCAATTGAGGTCTGTTCGGAGTCTACCATAAATCTGCCGTTTAGTAATTTTCTGCCGAGTAGAACCGGGTAGATTTTTTTTGAACGATCAGCAAGCGTGAACGGCGACGTCACCACTTTGCTGCCAATTTTTACGCGAAGGGGCACTTCGAACCGGACTTCTTCGTGACCAAACGAATTGGCAACTAGTACGCGGCGGTAGGCTTCGGTGGTAGTTTCGACGGCATCGCTCGGGCAAGCGTTGTGACTGCCCAGCAAACGGAAGCTGAGGACTTTGGTTTTTTCGTTGAGCTTAATCCTATCAGCGTGCACTGCCGAGTGAAACGCGCCAGTATCAGTTTTGGCGGGCACGTCAGCAACATCAAAGTCTTTAAACTCGATGGTTTCTGCGCGGCCGATGATGTGCTTGTGTGATTTCTTCTTTGGCATATCTAGTCTCTCGCCTATACTTAGATAATATCAGACCGTTTATGTTTCGTGGTCAGTTATCCACCGGCACGAGCTGTAAACAATTCAGCTGTATTTTACTATAAACTAGTGGATTTGTCAATCTATGAGCGCTCAAAAGAAGACTTTTTTAATCGTCGGCCCCAACCTCAAAAACCTCCGCGAATATATCAGTGCGGCTGGGTTTGAATACCTTGTTTTGCGCGATACTTCCGATCAAAAGCCGACGACATCAAAGCAAACAATCTATGCTGATGTCACAAATTTTGAATCTATTATGCACGTTGTGCAGCGTCAAGATTGCCAGTACGTGGGTGTTCTTGTTTACTTTGAAAACTATGTCGTTTTAGCCGCACGCGTTGCTGCAGCTTTGGGTTTGCCGCACATGCCGGTTGAATCAGCAAAGGCCTGCACCAACAAGTCGCTGATGCGGGAACTTTTTGCCAAATCATCAGCGCAAATCAGTCCTGCATTCCAAAAGATTGAATCACTGGATGAAGCGCTCGATTTTGCCAGTAATCACGAATTTCCACTTATTATTAAGCCGACTAATCTGGTAAAAAGTCTGCTAATTTCCAAAGTTCACGATCAAGCAACGTTGAGGGCAGTGTATGAAAAAACGATGCAAACTGCGCCGCGAATCTACGAGCAATACGCCCCGAATGCCCAACCGGAATTTATTATTGAAGAATTCATGGAAGGCCCAGTGTATTCAGTTGATGCCTTTGTGGACAGCAACGGCGTGCCGTATGTACTCGAATCTGTCGTTGACTACCAAACCGGATTTGACATTGGTTTTGACGATAATTTTCACTACAGCCGCGTCATCCCATCAACATTGTCTCAGATCGAAGTCGCCGAGCTGCGCGAAGTTGCCGCAGCCGGCTGCAATGCGCTTGGCATGAAAAATTCGCCGGCCCACATTGAAATGATTCGCACTAAAAACGGTCCGCACATTGTCGAAATTGGCGCCCGCAACGGTGGCTACCGCGAACGCATGTACCGGCTCGCCAACGACATTGATATGTTGGGGAATCTCCTGCGCACTGTGCAAGGCCAAATGCCAAGCGTCGAGGCCAAAAAACACGAATCCTGCGCTGCGTTGGAACTATTCCCAAAAACAGCAGGGATTTTTACTGGAATCTCGAACGAAGCAGCGCTAAAACAGCTCCCTTCATTTGTGTCGCTTGCGGTAAAGCAGCCGCTTGGCAAGCGTGTCGGTAAATCGTCAGACGGTTTCAAAATGTGCGCCATCATTGTTTTACATCACAAAAACACCAAACAACTCCACAAAGACCTCAACTTTATTACGCAAAATGTCACCGCGCTCACTGCTGAGACATATTGAAAAGATTCAAAGGCTAACCTGCGTTCGAAACTCGCATGTAAGCTAAAACTATCATGCCAATAATAAGCACCAAAAAGAATAACAACATCGGGATCAAACCATCTTGATTAAGCGTTTTCATGGTATGATTGATTATAGTTAAATCAAGCAAAAATTAAAACGAACAATAAAAAATGACCGACCAACTTTTACCACGACCACCCGAATCTCCAGACAATCCAAACGCTCAGCATAATCTTGATGTTGTTGTGCACCACGGAGAAGAAGTTGCGCACAAAATGCTCTACAGTGACGACATGCCCGAGCAGGGCGAGAATCCGCTGGGCCTCAACGATCAGGCCAAGCTTATGACACAAGGCGACTTCGTCCGCCAAAAACAGAAAGAATCAGCGATACAAAGCGAGCACGAAAGAAGACTCCATATCGCAGAAAGTCACGACAACTTAACTGGATTATTAAACCTGCAAGGAATCAAGACAAAAATCGAAAAAATGATGGAAAGCGCAAATGAACGCGATTTCGGCATCTTATATATTGACCTCAATGGATTTAAAAAAATCAATGACACGCTTGGTCATGATGTTGGCGATGAATTGCTTATCAAATTTGCAGCTAAACTTGATGCTACGCTGAGACACAGTAATAGCAAGCCTGGCGATGAAGTCATGCAACTTGAACGAGAAGAAAACAGCACCGACGACAACAACGCGATTGATGACACTGATGCCGCGCGCCATGGCGGTGATGAATTTATTGCAATTATTAATCTTAAACCTCGTGAAGAGGATGGTGTCACAATGTCTCCACGACGGCGCATGCAAGTAGTCGAGAATCGTATTCGCGAAATTGCAGCTGAAATTACAACTGAAGACGAACGATTTGCTAATTTTGGTGCCGCGATAGGAAGTGCTGTATGGACGGGCGGCAACAGCGAGGAAATCCTCAGAGAAGCCGATCACCAAATGCGCGCCGACAAACCCGAGAACTCCCGCTAAGTTTAAAATATCCCGTAAACTCAACGCTCAATGTGAATGATTCCCGAAGCGCAATCGCCGAAATGCTCGCTGGACCTTACCCCCATAGTGATGTACTACACCCTTGCTCGCGGCACGAAGTCCGATTTTGTGCTGTAATTCTTGATTCGCCGAGTGAAGCTTTTGGACTTCGTATTCCAAGTCATTATTTCGCATTCGCAAATCAAATATTTTTTGATGCTTTTTAGCAATAACATCTTTATATTGCTCGTCGTACGCTGTCGGAAAATTTGTTAGTAGGTTTGTCATAAGCTGCGCTGCTTTTTTGTGAGTACGACGAGTCATTTGTGTTGTCGAAACACGGTAATGAAATTCAGCAGCCGGAATAACCCGGATTCGCCAACCATGTGTCAGCGCGCCGAGCCAGAATTCCCAATCCTCAAAATGACCGCGACCCCGATAGCCGCCATTATCTTTCCAAACTTTTTTACGAAAACATGATGTTCCTGGTATCGGCGAATCAACCAGTGCATCTTCAATACCTGGATTATCTTTTGGTTTCCAAACGCCGGATTTCATTCCAAAGTTTTGAGCCCACGAACTAACGCCACCCACGGTCGCGTCGGCCTCAAACGCGTTATACGCTTTTTCAAGATACGTCGGCTCAATAAAATCATCCGAGTCCAGACAAAGAATATATGGAGCACGTGCTTGTCTTATGCCGCGGTTGCGCGACTGACCGCAGCCAACATTTTTTGAATTACGAATAACAGTCACGGACGCGGTGAGTTGATTCAGCTTATTGATTGAGTTTGGGTCATCGCTGACATCATCAACAATAATGATCTCGATGTCTTGCAATGATTGACTCAGTATTGAGCTAACTGTTTGCTCAATTGTGACGCCAGCATTATAAAACGGAATTACGACCGAGAACTTAGGAGAATTTATCCTGCCCCCCCCCATTAACGTTTTTTGCTTATGATGAGCGCGAAAATATTCTGCTTCACGCTGTGCAGCTTCACGCATAATACGACCTTGCTTTTTATCATACATGTGAGCCTCCGAGTGTAATTGCGGCTCAATATTTTGCTTGTAGTTTTCGATCATCGTACCAATGAACGGATAGCGTCGCCTTATTTTTAAAGAAACCTCTTCGGTGCGAATTGCTTTTTGCTCAAACGCTTCGCGACCTTTATCGTAATCGTGAAGTAACACAAGGTTTGGCTGGTAATAAAATTGTTCTGGTTTGTAGCCATAAAATTCAATCATTCTGTAACAAAGTACGGCGCCTTCCACTCCGTAAAGGCTGGCTTCAAAACCACCAGCGCGTACAAAATCTTTTCGTCGCAACGCCGAGATGCCTTCAAGATTTATATAATACGGCGTCGGCCTTGATCCCAAATCGTAAAAAGACGGCGCGTAGCTGTGTGGGGTTTGCACCTTCACTCGGCCTCGGACTGCAACAATTGTTTGGTCGCTCCATGCATTGTGGATCTGGTCAACGTAGTCCGGCAAAACTTCGCCATCAGCATCCAAGAACGCAACGATATCACCACGGGCATACACAGCCCCAATATTGCGAGCAAGACTTGGCCCATAATTTTCTTTGAGCCGAATGTAATTACTGGTTTGTTTTTTAATCTGTTGTACTGTTTTTGCGGGCAAGCCGTTATCGACAACAATTATTTCATGCCCGTCCTTCACCTGACGCTGCAGATTAGTCAGCATGCGTAGTAAAGATTCTGATTCAGAATACGCAACGATCACAACCGAGATTGATACTTTTTTGTGTCCTCTTTTTTGCAGTACATTAACAACAAAGGGCGCCATATCCTTTTTGCTGAGCGCAGGTTTTTTAAAAGCAAGTTCAATGTCATCACCAACCTCATACATCCAGCGCTTTGAGGTTGATTTTGCTGCTCCATTTTCCATATGCATATACTGTATCATGTACCAAAACAGATTTTTGCGCCCTGCTATAATACAAAAGTTCGGTAAAATTTATCAATCCCCGCATGAACTAACACACAAAAGGAACCATGCATGAAAACGGCGCTGCTTGCCTACAACGACAGTATCAATATTGGCGACGAGATTCAAAATTGCGCAGCAGAACGATTGCTGGGTAAGGTTGACGCATATGTTGATCGGGAGGCGCTGCACACATTTGATCCAGTAGACAAAAAAATACATCACATTATTTTGAATGGATGGTTCATGGAAAAACCTTTTAACTGGCCGCCATCGCCATATTTACACCCACTCATTACTTCGTTTCACCTCACCGAACATGTGTCAAAATCCGGTTATGGATTGAGTGCACGGGAACAAATTCTTGCGCCCGGTATCAAAGAATATCTGAAACCTTACGCCCCAATTGGTGCACGCGACAAAAGTACAGCAGCAGCAATCAAAGCGAGCGGTATCGCTGCCAGTTTTTCGGGTTGTCTTACGCTTACGCTTGAGCGTGATCCAAAACTCAAACGAACAAATACTATATACCTCGTCGACCTCGATGATGAACTTACGGATCATTTTTTGGCGATAAATAAAAAAGCCCGGCGCCTCACTCACTATATTGATATACCGGCGACTGCGCGAGTACGGCGCAAAAAAGCAGAAAATCTGCTGCATGCGTATCAAACTGCGCAGTGCGTCGTAACATCAAGACTTCATTGTTTTTTGCCCTGTTTGGCATTCGGCACTCCCGTACTTTTTATACCGTCAGCTCATGATACCTATCGATTTACCGGCTTGCAGGAACTAGGATTTCACGCCAGCAAATCGGCGATTTTGCATGGTGAGATTGAGTATGACATCAACTCGCCACCGCAAAATCCTACGCATTACAAAAAATTAAAACGCCGTCTCAAAAAACAAGTTGCGGATTTTCTTGCGTCTGATCCGCCAAAATATAGTACGTCACGTTTGGACGAGCAACGTAAAATTCAGCTAACGTTGCAAACTATCACTCAGCAACGACTCCAGATCGAGCAAGCAAAATCACGCGAACTCGCTGACAGGCACGCGCAGACAGAAAACAACATGCAGCATTACACTGCTTTGCTGGGGAGTACATCCTGGAAAATCACCGCACCACTGCGGAAAGTACGCAGCAAGATACGCAAGGCAATCACCAAACAATTATGAAGATTCCATCAGATATTTTATTACATCCTTCGCGTCGATATGGTTTGCGCCGTCGGCTGCGACAGCATGTCAGCCGGATTCGACCAAAAATTAGCGAGACAGAAAAGCAAAAAACACACGATTCCATCAATCGCATTCGACGGCAACTTTATAATCTTGGGCTTGAAGAAACGGCTTATCAGGATTTGACGCGTGCATACACGTATCCAAAACACTGGTTTGAAAAATCACTCGCCGCGTTTGAGCTGGCCGTTTGGCACGCCGACAAGTGCACCAACACAGACGCGCAACTTTGCCTCAATTTTTTACAGACGGTGTTTTATTATGAGCAAGATTCTGCGCGAATCGAACACGCACTCGTGCTGCAAACCGAATCGCTTGTGCGGCTCGGCAAAGCATCGGCTGCAAAACAATCGGTCGAACGTTACTTGAACGGAGGCTCCAAAACTCCTGATCTATATCTTGCGCTGGCCAATACCGAAACAAAAATTTCCAAAAAATTAATGTGGCTGAACACCATGTTCGCTATGCAAAATCTTGAACCGGTGATCATTACCGGCAATAGTGCTCCGTATGATTCACTCGCTGTTCAAAATGTTTCGGCTCGAACAAAAAAAGGTCAGCCCCTGGTGTCGGTGATCATACCGGTATGTAATGCTGCAAAAACTATGCAAACAGCTCTGCAAGCAATCACCCAGCAGACGTGGCAAAATCTTGAAATTATCGTTGTTGATGATGCGAGCACAGACCAAACGTTGTCGCTTATTAAAAAGTTTCAACAAAAAGATTCACGAATCCGAATTATTCAGATAGAGCAAAATAGCGGAACGTTTCCAGCCCGAAACGCCGGACTGCAGGCAGCGAAAGGACAATTTGTAACCTGCGCTGATGCGGATGATTGGTCGCATCCCGAAAAAATAGAGCGACAAGTTACCGATCTTTTAGAGCACCCCAACCGGATTGGCAATATTTCGCAGTGCACCCGTGCGTTCGAGACAATGCAATTTTATCGCCGGGGAAATCCTGGTTTCTACATTCAGCCTTGCATTTCATCGCTCATGTTCCGAAAAAAAGAAGCAGTCGAAAAGATTGGTTTTTGGGACAGCATTCGTTTCGGAGCAGATTCAGAATTTTTGGAGCGACTATGGCAAGCTTTTGGGCACGAACAAATTCCTGTGCTCGAAAATACGGTGTTTTCGATTTTGCGACAAGACAGCACCTCGCTCACTGGAAATGCGCATTTTGGCTATCATGGATTTTTTGCCGGCATTCGCAAAGAATATTATGAGGCGCAAAAATACTATCATGAACATACTGCGTTGCTTAAATATCCTGCGATCATGGAAACGCGACCGTTTGTTATTCCCCTGCCACTCCAGCCCAAATATGACAAAACGAAAAATAATCCGCAAAGGTTAGCTATCGTCATTGCTGCAGATTTTCGCGAAGGAAGCCGTTCGCTGCCCACAATTTTGCAGTTCATACACAGCCAACCAAGTGACGTGTCGATCGGTCTTGTTCAAATGTATGAGCATAACAAACTCGTTGCGGCAGAAACGGCAGCAGAAGTACGAAGCATACTCAGCGATTCTGTTGGCTTTTTAGTTTATGGCGAAAATATCACCTGTGATGAACTGCACGTTTTTAATCCAGCGCTCCTTGCGAACAAACAGAAGTATTTGCCAAGCGTTCATGCGCAGCAGGGGTACACAAAACTTGGCAGTAAAAGTGACTCTCTATTTGCACACAAAATATTTAAAGCAGATACCTGGAAAAACGTTTAAAGCAACTAGTAGAACTTTTTATTTTTTGTTTTGACGAGTTTTTCGGGCGTATCGACAAGTAGCGGTTATTTTGTGCGGCCCAAAAATTTCTTAAAAGCGAAACCACCGCCAATACCAACAATAGTCATACAACTAACGATCAGCAACATGGGACGATTACTGCTGTTCGTTAGCACCGCAGCTGTACTAAGTTCAGGTTGATCCTGGAATTGGTTTGATGCGGCATTATCTTCAGATTCTGCTGGTGTTGGTGCTGGTTCAGGATCTGGAATCAGCGTGGCTGGCTGCAAACCACTGGTTGTCGTACTACTGATGGTAGTACTTGTTACGGTCTGCGTTTGCGTCGTCGTGTGCTTCAAGATATTTGGCAAAGAATCTTGTTTAAGACGCGCAGGCTTTGATGGGGAATCTTGTTGTGGGTCTGGCTCTGGATCCGGGTCTGGAGGTGGTGGCAGCGTAGCATTCTGCACCGTAACCGTTACGCTGTCGGTCGCGACATTGCCCAGGTCATCTTCAATTCGTACCGTTAGTGTATGGCTACCGTTAGCAGCAGTTGTAGTATCCCAATTATAAGTAAACGTCGTTGGGTCGGTAACCAAAGCCAGAACGCTGTCGCCCCGCAACCATTGCACC